>NZ_JAHPXO010000141.1:0-378 GCF_019041495.1 Parabacteroides sp. MSK.9.14 | reverse complement strand
GAAGGACATACATATTGGTCAACACAAACCCATGCAACGCTTGATGTAAAAGAGCCATCTGGATATGTATACATATTATCGCATAAATAGTATCATTATACATAATATGAGCATATACATTTTCTTTAAACACTTTAAACAAAACAAATGGAGATTCCCAAAAATGAACAGTTGCACCATTTTCATAATGATACGGATGATATTGTGCCACTAATTTATTATGATCAAAACAATTCATAACATATCCGTCTTCATGATCTATTACAGATCGTGCCCATATTTCTCTTCCTTCACCTAAAAACAGCATTTGATCTATTTTATAGAATAGTAACATGCCGACTGTTCTTGTTGCATTCATTCTCTAACTAATAATTCAAC
>NZ_JAHPXO010000140.1:0-380 GCF_019041495.1 Parabacteroides sp. MSK.9.14 | reverse complement strand
GAAACTTCGCGTTTCGTGGAAGTTCACTCAATATAATACGCCTGAGCATATCGAAAAGGCATTGAATGGATTGAATGCCAGGATAAATAGTAGAAGGCAATTTCAAATACTTCGCTCTGTGATGAGATATGCAGCCGTAATCTTGTTACTTGTATCTTTTTCTTATGTGGGATGGGGCTATCTGAAGCCGGACAATTATGTAACGATTAGGGTGGAACAAGGGAAAGATGTGAAAAAAATCGTGCTTGCAGATGGTTCTACTATTTGGTTAAAGGCCGGTTCTTCATTGAAGATTCCGGAGACTTTTGCCGAAGGCGGTCGCAAACTCTCCTTGCAAGGAGAAGCATTCTTTGACGTTGCAAAGAATGCTTCTCCTTGCA
>NZ_JAHPXO010000139.1:0-403 GCF_019041495.1 Parabacteroides sp. MSK.9.14 | reverse complement strand
TCAAAATAGATCATCACACCGCGCTGCTTGGCATAATTCGCCAAATCCTGCATGACCTTGATAAAATCTTTATATTGTTCGGAAGAGGGATCTTCCGGTATAAAACCGAAATGAGAGTGCATAGCGGGAATTTCCGCCATTGCACAGAAATCAATCATTTCATGATATACTTTAATTTTTTCTGCCCGTTCTTCTTTTGGCACCAGACCAATCGTAGCTGGTCCCTGGCGAAAATTCCAAACACAATGGCTTCCGGGCACACCGACAACCGTTGTTACCTTTATATTATGTTTCTTGGAGGCCGCCTTTACTTTTTCAGCAAAATCTTTTGTAAACTTGTTTTTCTGATAATTAAGTTCACAAGAACCAAATCCCTGATCATGCAGATCCTTAAAGCTTTTAT
>NZ_JAHPXO010000138.1:0-431 GCF_019041495.1 Parabacteroides sp. MSK.9.14 | reverse complement strand
GGGGGGGATAAATGATCCGACCGTTCAGTGGAGAAAGCCCGACTTGGATCAGAATTCTACACTGGGAGTATAGAGGACACGCGGTGTACGACAAGAGGCTTAAGGAAGGCCGTTCAATGAAGAGGTTTAACCAGCCTTACAAATGGAAGGCATATCGTCCGACAAGCAGGAATTCAGAATCCGGGATTCCGAAAGATGCATTCTAGGAGCGGGAGGTTCTGATAAAAAACGGGGCCTCTCAGTGTTGAGAGCCCCCGCATAAAAGATCTTATTAAGATAGCAAACGCTTCGATTAACAAATTCTTTTTTTGAAGTCATAGTCAAGGTTACATATTTTTTCTTAGTCAAGGACTTGGATGCACAAACGTAGGCATTCCTTTTTTACTATGCAAGTATTTGTTTGTTTATTTTTGAAACAATCGGATTTTACT
>NZ_JAHPXO010000013.1:0-122528 GCF_019041495.1 Parabacteroides sp. MSK.9.14 | reverse complement strand
GAATCCTTTTCCATATTTATCACCAACGGCTGATTGAACCGCCGCCGCCTGAAGCGCCTCCGCCCCAGCTGCCCATGGAAATACTGGGCGGAAACATCGGTGTAATGTTTTATGATGTCACTACGCTCTATTCTTATCTCTCCTCCTTTATTCATGTTGCGTGTTATACAACGTTAAAAAAGAAAATCTCTGTGACATTTCGATGTTTTTAATGAGAAATCCACTACTTTTATACACAAATATAGATTTATCATGGATAAGGAACGATATTTTATGCATTTCAAGGGCGGATTATATAAATTGATAGGGTATGCTTATCATAGTGAAACGCAAGAGGAGATGGTAATCTATCAGGCTTTGTATGGTATGCATAAAATATGGGTACGCCCTAAAACTTTGTTTTTTGACAAAGTAATCCGTGATGGCATTGAAATAAATCGTTTTACTGAGATTGCAGAAAAAGAAATACCATGCCTATTAGCCCTCAAGAAAGAAAATATCTGAAGAACAAACATAAAGGTGGCAATAATAACAGTAAAGGGAATATTTATGAGAGTTTTTACACCACTTACTGTATTGCTCTTTTTATGAACAGTCATATAACACAACTGGATTCTGTCCATTTCACGTCCCAATTAGAAGAGTGTTTTGTAGATGACCTTCTTATAGAAGAATCAAATACGGCTCATCGGATATATCATCAAATAAAGGATGTGCTGAAAAAAGTCTTAACCAATTGATATTGTCTCATCCTCCTTTTAAGGATGCTATTCAAAATATTACAGCATTGGGAGAAGCAAAAGATGATGAATTGCTGGGTATTGCAGAAGCAATCTTGGGAGTATGGACTGGCTTGGAGCAAAAGAATATTTCTTTGAAGGAAATATCTGATGAAATAAAAAGAATAGGCAAGGGATTTATTAATATAAAAACCTATCCGAATATCCAAATATCAGATAGCAGTCAGGAAATATTAAGACGTTTTGATCTCTGTTTTTATACTTGCGGAAGTAACCTGCATTGGTATACAAGTAATCAAAAACTGTCAGGCAAAATAATATGGACTCCAGAAATAGAACAAAAGTTAGAAAATGTACAACCTTCTGATCTTTGGGAATTGATAGAATTATTAAGTTAAGTTAGATATGAGAACTTATGTAAACTTGACATATGAAACGAACAGCGAAACGATTCAACAGATACAGGCTTTATCAAAACCTGATATTTCTGTTGAAGATTATCGTCGTTCCTTCTACTTAGTAGGAGAAGCTTTAGGTAAACTCTTGAATGAACGGACACATGGTGAGTATGGCAATACAATGTTGGCTTGTGCTTCAGAAGATGCTGATTGGTTGGCTCGTGGAGTTTTGAAGAGCTTGTCTCAAAAGGAAGTATCTTTAGCAGTCTTTTGGAATGAAAGAATAACATTAAATGCCTTTACCGGATTAGAATATAGCCCTATTATCAAATCCTATATTGAGCCAATTAACAAATGTCGGACTTTGGTTGTTGTCAAATCCATTATTAGTACATCTTGTGTTGTACGGACTCAGTTAACTCGCTTGATTAATGATATTTATCCTCAAGAGATTTATATCGTAGCTCCCGTGATGTATAAAGATGCCCAAGCTAATTTGAAAAAAGAATTTCCCGCTTCCATATCTGATAAGTTTAATTTCTTAACATTTGCAATTGACACCCTTAAAGATAAAGAAAAAGGTATCATTCCTGGAATTGGTGGCATGGTATATCCTAAATTAGGATTAGGAGATATGCATGAAAAAAATAAATACATACCAGATCTTGTCAAAGAACGTATGATGTAATATCAGAATCCTTTTCCATATTTATCACCAACGGCTGATTGAACCGCCGCCGCCTGAAGCGCCTCCGCCCCAGCTGCCTCCACTGCCGCCCCAACTGCTTCCGGGGGTGGTGTTGCCGAAGATGATGGGGGTGTCGTTGCGTTGGAGACGGTCGGTGGTACGGTTTTTCTTTTCTGTGTAGCCGCAGTTCTTGCAGCGCCAGAGTTCTTCGACCAGTCCTTCGCTGTCGTAGGTTGCACGCCGCAGGACTTGCCGGCCGGCATAGACGAGCGTTTTTTGTCCGCAACGGGGACAGACGCGCGGGCGGTGCATGTAGGACGACCGTATGAGGCAGGCTATGAGGGCGGAGAGGATGAAGATGATAAGGAAGATTCCGATTATTTCGAAAAACTCCTCGTCGTCCATCTCCTGCTCGTCACCGACGATGGAGGCCCGTTCGTAGTCGCTTGCCATCAGGTAGTTTTTGACGGCCTCGACGCCTTTCTGCATTCCCGCGCTATAGTCGCCGGCTTTGAAGTCGGGGAGCATGTAGCGCTGTTGCATGCGGTAGCAGATGGCATCGGGGAGGACGCCTTCGAGCCCGTAGCCTGTCTCGAAGACGACGGAACGCTGCGGAGGGTCTGTCACGAGCTGGATCAGCAGGCCGTTGTCCTTTCCCTTTTTACCCGGTTTCCAGTATTGGAAGAGGTCGGTGGCGAACATGCGGGCATCGTTGTCGCCGATGCTTTTCACCGCGACAACGGCAATCTCGATGCCGAGGCTGTCTTCCACCGTCCGGAGCAGGCTGTTGATGCGTGCCGCATCGTCGGAGCGGATGATCCCGTCGGGGTTGCTGACGTAGTTGTTGCGGTCCGCAAGGCGTACGTTCGGGATTGTCTCGATCGTATAGGAAGGCGAGGCGGCGGCAGACAGCCACAGCGGGAACAGCAGGAGCAGGGCGAGGCGGCAGACACCTGTCAAGCGCATTCTTTCCATCTTGCCCGGTAATTTAGAATTCTACCTTAGGCGCTTTTTCTGCACCCGTTTCGGCAGTGAAATAGGCTTTCGGTTGGAAGCCGAACATGCCGGCGAGTATGTTGGAAGGGAAGCTGCGGATATAGGTGTTGTAGGTTTGTGCGACTTCGTTGAAGCGTTTGCGTTCGACGGATATCCGGTTTTCCGTTCCTTCCAGTTGGGCCTGCAGTTCGGAGAAGTTCTGGTTGGCTTTCAGGTCCGGATAGCGTTCGAGCACGACCATCAGGCGCGAGAGGGCACTGCTCAGTTCACCTTGTGCGGCTTGGAATTTCTTCATCGACTCTTCGTTCAGGTTCGAGGGGTCGATGGTGGTCTGTGTTGCCTGTGCACGGGCGCTGACGACACCTTCGAGCGTCTCTTTCTCGTGAGCGGCATAGCCTTTCACGGTGTTGACCAGGTTCGGGATCAGGTCCATACGGCGCTGGTACTGGTTCTCGACTTGGCTCCAGGCTGTCTTGACGTTTTCGTCTTGAGCCACCATCGTGTTATACGTTCCTTTTACCCATGAAAAGAGGGAAATACCGAGGATTGCAACCACCGCAAGGGTGATCCATAGAGCTTTGTGTTTCATCTTTTTAATTCATTTATAGGTTGTGTTGTTGCCAAATCGGGCCAATGCTATGAAAAACAATGCAAAATTAGTAAAAAGAACTGACAATTCTCCATATGCCTCTTGTTAATTCGGCCTGTTGCCATACCTGTTGGGAAAATATAATGGAGGATGTTTGCAATAAAACCGGGGATTTTACGTTATTGTGGAGTAAAAACGATAGCATGTATGTCCTTTCGTCTGATACATATCATCTTTTTGCTGGTCGCTTTCGCAGCCTCCGATGCCGCATGGGGGCAGGAGGAGGGGCTTGCTTCTTATTATCATGACCGTTTCCACGGGCGTAAGGCAGCCAGCGGACGGGTCCATGACGGAGACGAACTGGTGGCGGCTCACCGGAAACATCCTTTCGGCACTTTTCTGCGTGTCACCAATCTGGCCAATATGAAACGGGTGATCGTCTGTGTCACCGATCGCGGCCCTTTCCGCAAAGGCCGTATCATCGATGTCTCTGCCGGCGCGGCCGAACTTTTGGACTTTAAGAAAAAAGGCCTTGCCCGTGTACGCGTCGAGGTCGTTCCGGGAAAGATAGATCTTAGCCTTCTCGATCTTCTCTATCCGCAAATCCCTTTCCTTGAAGTGGACCACCTTCGGGTGAAACCGCCTTACAGGGTCGATAGGGGCAGATAATCTAATGATTTTCTAATTTCATTTAAGAGGATTCTAATCGGATATCCGGGGGGGATTCGTATGCAGGTCCGTACATTTGCCGCAAAAAAAGGAAAAGCAAATGTACAGACCTGTTTTATTGATCCTGTTGATGATCCGTGTGTGGACGGGGGTGGCACAGGAAGGAGTTGTCCGCCTGTCGTTGGACGATGCCCTCGAACGTTTTGCCGCCTGCAATCTGTCTTTGATCGCCGAACGCTATCATGTCGATATGGCAGAGGCGCAAGTGACGCAGGCAAAGTTGTTCGAGAACCCGGTCGTTTCGTTCGAACAGAATGTCTACAACCGCAATAACGGCAAGTATTTCGACCTGGGGAAGGAGGGAGAGGCCGTGGTGGAGATCGAACAGCTGATCTATATCGCCGGCCAGCGCAACAAGCGGGTACGCTTGGAAAAGCTCAATAAGGAGATGGCGGTGTATCAGTTTGAAGAGGTGATCCGTACGCTTCGGGGAGAGCTGAAGGAGAAGTTTGTCGATCTTTACTACACCCGCAAATCATTGTCGGTCTATGACCGGGAGATCGGATATCTGTCGACCGTCCTGGATGTTTATAAGGAACAGAATGCGAAAGGGAATGTCTCCCTCTTGGAGAAGTCGCGCATACAGGCTTTGTTGCTTTCGCTGAAACAGGAGAGGAACGGCATATCGAACGAGGCGGTCGCCTTGGAAGGGGATCTGCGTTTGCTTTTGGGGCTGAAGAGGGAGGAGGTTCCGGAACCGCTTTTCGACGAATCGGCCTTGGACCGCATCGAGCTGGAGAAGCTGCCGCTTGCCGAATTGAGTGCACGCATGGCCGGACGTCCCGACCTGAAACAGGCGGAGGCAGGCATACGGGCTTCGGAGGCGGATGTGCGCCTGCAGCGGTCGCTCGCTTTTCCCGAAGTGAGCCTGAAAGGGGCTTATGACAGGGCGGGGAACTTCTGCAACAATTACTTCGCAATAGGGTTGAGCGTTTCTGTCCCCCTATTCAACCGCAATCAGGGAAACATCAAATCGGCACGTCTCTCCGTCCTTCGCAACAACACACTGGCAGAGCAGGCACGCAGGCAGGCGGATAACGAGCTTTTCGCTTGTTACACGAAGCTGGCAAAGGCACTGGAACTTTATCGCTCTTCGGATTATGAACTGGAACGAGACTTCGACCGTATCATCGAAGGTGTGAACGCCGGTTTCCGGAAGCGCAACATCAGCCTGTTGGAGTTTATCGATTATTACGAGGCATATAAGGAAACATGTTTGCAGCTATACGAGATGAAGAGGGATGTGGTGATGGCGGCGGAGGGGTTGAATACTATAGTGGGGGATGCTTTTGGATTGATCCAAAAGTGACCGAAAAGATCAAGGCTTGTCTGTTACTTTTGGCTTGACCCAAAAGTAACCAAAAAGATCAAGACTGAAGCAGGTTCGCTACTTCGTTCGCTGTCGCGTCTGAGGCTTGCTTCGCTTAGATTCAAGACTTTTTTTGTTGGGTTTTACCCAACTTGTTCTGTTACTTTTGGCTTGACCCAAAAGTAACCAAAAGGTCAAGGCTTAAGCTGACGAGCTACTTCGTTTCCTTCGTTCGCTGTCGCGTCTGAAACTCGCTTCGCTCAGACAGCAGACGCTCCGGGCGCTCACTACGGTCACTGCGCTTAACGCTCGCCAGCTTAGGCCGGGAGCAGAGCCGGAACGGCTCTTTGGGGATTGCCGATAACGGTGGTTTATATTATTTATATGATGTGATATATATGATGTGATATATAATATGCGATATATATAAAACAGTATATATAAAGCAATAGGGGTGTGATCTTTTGCGGGAGGGCAGAGCAGAGCCCTGCCCCTACGGGGTTGGGGATGCAAAAGGGAGATAGAAGATATAAAGGAACAAAGGAAGAGGTGGTGTTGATGTATTATACATAAAGAGGTGGGTGAGGTTGATGATTTTATGTGGAAGGGCGGAATGGTGTTGGTGATTTTTGCGGGAGGGCAGAGCAGAGCCCTGCCCCTACGGGGTTGGGGGATGTAAAAGGGAGGTACAAAGAAATAAAAGGGAGAAACAAGGAAACAAAAAGGGAAATGCAAAAGGAAAAGGGAAAAGAAAGGAAAAAACAGGCGGTATCGGCAATCATAAGAGAAAGCGGAGCTTTCTGGGAAAGGCCTAAGCGGACGGGCGTAAAGCGGAGGGTGAAGGCGTAGCGTCCGGAGCCTGCGCTGTTTGAGCGAAGCGAGTTTCGCAGGCGACAGCGTAGCCTTCACCCGGAGTAGCCCGTCCGGTTGAGCCTTGATCTTTTGGTTACTTTTGGATCAAGCCAAAAGTAACAGAACAACAGTTGGATGTAATCCAACGAAAAAAGGAAGTTGGATGCGACCCAACGAAAAAAAATCTTGGGTATCGGGCAAAGCCCGCTCCACAGGCGACAGCGTAGCCTTCCCCGGAGTAGCCCGTCCGGTTGCAACCCAACAAAAAAGAAATAACAAAAAATTAAATATTATCGATATGAATAAGAAAAATCTTTTTCTACTCATTCTTTTTCCCCTGTTTTTGTCATGCGGCAACCACGCCGTCATGCCCGAAGAAACCAATACAGGGTTGATGTTGACGGACAGTCTCCGGCAGGTAGTCTCGGTCGATACCGTACGGAAAACACCTTTGAGCGACGAGCTGCTGTTGAACGGCCGTGTCACTTTCGATGCAGGGCAGGTGGCCCATGTGTATCCCATCTTCGGAGGGACCGTTACGCAGGTGGAGGTTGAAGCCGGTGATTATGTGAAGAAAGGCGAGCTCCTTGCCGTTATCAGGAGCAGCGAAGTGGCCGATTTCGAGAAACAGCAGAAAGATGCCGCCCATCAGCTCGCTTTGGCCGACCGTAACCTCGATGCGGTTCGGGACATGCTCGAAAGCGGAACAGCCTCCGAGCGTGACCTCTTGCAGGCCGAGCAGGAAGCCGCCAATGCGAAGGCGGAGGTGAAAAGGCTCCGTGAGGTGTATGACATCTACCGGATCGGTTCCAACTCGACTTACGACATAACCTCTCCCGTCTCCGGTTTTGTGGTCGGGAAGAACATCAGCCGAGATATGCAGATCCGCTCCGACCGGGAAGAGGAGCTGTTCACCGTTTCCGGTCTGGACGATGTCTGGGTGATGGCGGATGTGTACGAAAGCGATATCCGCAAGATACGGGAAGGAGCCGCTGTCCGCATCACGACACTCGCCTACGGGAAGGACCGGGAGTTTGCCGGGGCGATCGACAAAGTATATAACCTGCTCGATAGCGAGAGCAAGACGATGAAGGTCCGTATCAAATTGGACAACAAGGATTATATGCTTAAACCGGGAATGTTTACGAACGTGTATGTACAATGCAGGGTAGAAGGACGGCTCATGCCCCGCATACCGTCACATGCCCTGATATTCGAGGGAGGCAAGCAGTATGTCGTGTGTGTCGGTACGTATGGCAGCCTGCGGATGCAGGAAGTCGCCGTCAGCAAGCAGACGGACGAATACTGCTACCTGGAAGCCGGATTGGAAGAAGGAGACGTGGTCGTGAACAAGAATGCCCTGTTGGTCTATAATGCTTTAAAATAAGAAACGAGATGCATACCTTTATAGATAGAATCATCACCTTTTCGCTCAGGAACAAGTTCTTCATCTTTTTCCTGACCGTGATAGCCGTTATCGCCGGGGCGGTCAGTTTCCTTCATACGCCTGTCGACGCTTTTCCCGATGTGACGAACACGAAGGTGACGATCATTACCCAATGGCCGGGACGGAGCGCGGAGGAGATCGAGAAGTTCATCACGATCCCAGTCGAGATAGCCATGAACCCGGTACAGAAGAAGACGGATATCCGGAGCACGACACTGTTCGGGCTGTCGGTCATCCAAGTGATGTTTGACGACGACGTGGACGATTTCTATGCCCGCCAGCAAGTCTATAACCTCTTGAACGATGCGGACCTGCCGGAAGGTGTGACACCGGAGGTACAACCGTTGTACGGGCCTACGGGAGAGATTTTCCGGTACACGCTGCGCAGCGACAAGCGGACGGTTCGGGAGTTGAAGACTTTCCAAGACTGGGTGATCGAGCGGAAACTGAGGGCGGTTCCCGGAGTGGCGGATATCGTCAGTTTCGGAGGAGAGGTGAAAACCTTCGAGGTGAGCGTGAATCCGAACCGGTTGATCAACTACGGGGTGACGACGCTCGAACTCTATGACGCCATAGCCAAGAGCAATATCAACGTAGGAGGTGACGTGATCACACGGAGCTCGCAGGCGTATGTCGTCCGGGGGATCGGCTTGATCAACGACGTGAAGGAGATCGAGAACATCGTGGTGAAGAACATCAACGGCACACCCATCCTGGTGAAGAACCTGGCGGACGTGCACGAGTCTTCCTTGCCCCGTCTCGGACAGGTCGGGCGGATGGAGGAGGACGACGTGGTGCAAGGGATCATCGTGATGCGGAAAGGGGAGAACCCCGGCGAGGTGATCGCTGCGCTGAAAGACAAGATAGCCGATATACAGCAAAACTCGTTGCCCGAGGATGTGCGGATCGTCCCTTTCTATGACCGGGAGAACTTAGTGGACCTGGCGGTGCATACGGTGACCCACAACCTGATAGAAGGAATCCTGCTGGTGACTTTCATCGTGTTGATATTTATGGCGGACTGGCGTACGACCATCGTCGTGTCGATCATCATCCCGTTGGCACTGCTCTTTGCCTTCATCTGCCTCCGGGCGATGGGGATGAGCGCGAACCTGCTCTCGATGGGGGCGATAGACTTCGGCATCATCATCGACGGGGCGGTCGTGATGGTGGAAGGACTGTTTGTCGCGCTCGACAGGAAAGCCCGCGAAGTGGGGATGCCCGCCTTCAACGTGATGAGCAAGATGGGGATTATCCGGCATACGGCGAAAGACCGGGCGAAGGCCGTGTTCTTTTCCAAGCTGATCATCATCACGGCGTTGGTCCCGATCTTCTCTTTCCAGAAAGTCGAAGGGAAGATGTTCAGCCCGTTGGCCTATACGTTAGGGTTTGCCTTGTTGGGAGCCTTGATCTTTACGCTGACACTTGTGCCGGTCCTTTCGTCGATGCTGTTGAAGAAGAATGTGAGGGAGAAGCATAACCCGTTCCTGGCCTGGGTGAACCGGATGGCGACGGGACTGTTCGACCGTTGCCATGCCCATAAACGGATGACGATAACCGTTACGACACTGGTGGCGGCAGTCGGGCTCTGGTGCTTCACCTTGTTAGGCACGGAGTTCCTGCCGCAACTGAACGAAGGTTCCATCTATATCCGGGCAACGCTTCCGCAGAGCATCTCGCTGGACGAGTCCGTGGAACTGGCAAACCGGATGAGGCGCACGTTGGCTTCTTATCCCGAAGTCCGCCAGGTCCTGTCTCAGACGGGACGGCCGAACGACGGGACGGATGCGACGGGTTTCTACAACATTGAGTTTCATGTGGACATCTATCCGGAGAAGCAATGGGAGAGCAAGCTGACGAAAGCGGAACTGATCGAGAAGATGCAGGAACGGCTGGGTGTCTATCCGGGAGTGGACTTCAACTTCTCGCAACCGATCAGCGACAATGTGGAGGAGGCGGCAAGCGGTGTGAAAGGCTCTATCGCGGTGAAGGTGTTCGGCAAGGACCTGTACGAGTCGGAACAGAAGGCAGTCGAGGTGTATAAGGTCCTGCAGACGGTCGAAGGGATCGAAGATCTGGGAGTGATCCGCAATATCGGACAGCCCGAACTGAGGATCGAGCTGAACGAATCACGCCTGGCGCGTTACGGCGTGGCGAAGGAGGACGTGCAGTCGATCATCGAGATGGCGATCGGAGGAAAGAGCGCCTCACTGCTTTACGAGGACGAACGGAAGTTCAACATCATGGTACGCTATGAATCCTCTTTCCGCCGCGGAGAGGACGAGATCGGCAAGATTCTGGTCCCTGCACGCGACGGGGCGATGATACCGGTCAAGGAACTGGCGGATATCCGTACGATTACGGGACCGCTGATTATCTACCGCGACAACCATGCTCGCTTCTGCGCCGTCAAGTTCTCCGTCCGCGGACGGGATATGGGGACGGCTGTCGCCGAAGCGCAGCAGAAGGTGAAGAAGCAGGTCCGCCTGCCTGAAGGCTACACCCTGAAATGGACAGGAGATTTCGAGAACCAGCAACGGGCCACGAAGCGGTTGGCGCAGGTCGTGCCGGTCAGTATCGCGATTATCTTTATCATCCTTTTCGTCCTCTTCGGGAATGCCCGCGATGCAGGACTGGTCTTGCTGAATGTGCCGTATGCCGCTGTCGGAGGAATTTTGGCTTTGCTGCTTACCCGTTTCAACTTCTCGATATCGGCAGGTATCGGGTTTATCGCCCTCTTCGGTATCTGCATACAGAACGGGGTGATCATGATATCGGACATCAAGAGCAACCTGAAGGCACGCAGCCCGTTGGAGCAGGCCGTCAAGCAGAGTGTCCGTTCGCGTGTCCGCTCCGTCCTGATGACGGCTTCGATGGCAGCCATCGGCCTGATGCCGGCGGCGCTCAGCCACGGCATCGGTTCGGAGAGCCAGCGGCCGTTGGCGATCGTCATCATCGGCGGACTGATCGGAGCGACCTTCTTCACGCTCTTCGTCTTCCCCCTGATGGTCGAAACCTTTTATCGCCGGATGTTGTACGACAAGAATGGAAAATTGTTGCAACGCAAACTGTAAAGAGATTGGGGATGTAAAAGGATATGTCCTATATTTGTAGTCCGATACGCACAAAAAACATACGATGGCAAAGATATTATTAGTAGAAGATGAAATAAACATCGCCTCCTTCATCGAGCGGGGCTTGCAGGAGTTCGGCCATGAAGTCCGCGTGGCCAATGACGGGCAAGCCGGCTGGGAGCTGGTCCGCCAGGAGGATTTCCAACTGTTGATACTCGACATCATCATGCCGAAGATGAACGGCCTGCAACTCTGTAAGCAATATCGGCAGGCGTATGGCTACCAGTCGCCCGTCATCATGCTGACCGCCTTGGGGACGACGGACGACATTGTGAACGGGCTGGATGCCGGAGCCGACGACTACCTGGTGAAACCTTTCAGTTTCCAGGAATTGGAAGCCCGCATCAAAGCCCTTTTGCGGCGTACGGGAGCGGAACCGGCCATGCCGCTTCTGAGTTGTGGCGACCTGACGCTCGATCCGTCCGGCCACCGGGCGATCCGTGGCAAGATGGTCATCGACCTGACCGTGAAGGAATACCGCCTGCTCGAATATCTGATCCGGAACCAGGGAACGGCATTGAGCCGTCTGGAGTTGCTGAAAAACGTCTGGGACAAGAATTTCGATACGAACACGAATGTGGTGGATGTCTATGTCAATTACCTGCGTAGCAAGATCGACAAGGATTTCGACCGTAAGCTGATCCGCACCGTAGTGGGAGTGGGCTATATGATGGAAGCATGAAGACGGGAGACAAGATAGCGCTTTTCTATACGGCTATCACGATCGGCATTATTTCGATGGTGACAGTCGTTTTCTATTTTGTGGCGACCGACTATATCAACCGCCTCTACTATTCCTATCTGACGGAAAAAGCATACGCGACGGCACAGAAGCACTGGGAAAAGGATGAGCTGAACGAAGAGGATTACGCCCGTATCCAGCAGCATTATGAGGAGACGTTGCCTGTCGCAGCGGAAATATTGCTGAATGCCGACAGCATCGCGGAGACGCGTGCTACCTTGTCCCGCTATCTGACCGACGAGAAGATCACTTCCTTGTATGCCGGCAATGTAGTCCGTTTCCAGGAAGGGAAAGAATTGGGAGCGGCTGTCTACTATCCGGACAACGAGGGTAATTTCATCGTGCTGGTGGTGTCGAGCAACCAGTACGGCGGAGATATCCAGCAACGGATCGGCTGGCTGCTGTTGGGGATGCTGGTGGTCAGTTCCGTCCTGGTCTATTTTGTCGGCCGTTTGTATGCGACCCGCATGGTCGACCGCATTGATGCGGCTTACCGGAGTGAGAAGTCTTTTATCAGCAATGCGTCCCATGAACTGAACAACCCGCTTACGGCCATCCAGGGAGAATGCGAGATCAGCTTGTTGAAGGAACGTACGCCGGCAGAATACCAGGCTGCTTTGGGGCGTATCGCCTCCGAGACGAAACGCATCATCCTGCTGATGAAGAACCTGCTCTTTCTCTCTCATGGAGATAAGGAGATTCTGAAGAATGCATGTGAGACGGTTTTGCTGGCCGACTTCCTGATGCAGTTCGTCGGCAACCGCGTTCGTTTTACGACCGACCACTTCGCTTTTGCCATCGAAGCGAATCCGTATCTGCTGAAGATCGCTATCGGCAACATCCTGAACAACGCTTGCAAATATTCGGGAGAGGCTCCCGTCGAAATGCGGCTGAGAGGCTCCGTCCTGACCATAACGGACACGGGAATCGGCATCCCGGAGGAAGAAATCGCCCGCGTATACCAACCCTTCTACCGTGCTTCCAACACGCGCGAGTTTGCCGGACATGGCATCGGACTCAGTCTTTCCATGCGTATCCTGAGAAGCTACGGGGCCCGAATCACAATTACGTCCGAAGTCGGAAAAGGCACAACGGTAGAGATCGAATTTCCGTAAGTTTTAGGCTGTTATGCTTGGACGGATGGAAAGAATGGTTATCTTTGTGATATTGTTTGACTAAAAGTATTAGCTATGAATATAAAAGAAAAAACAGGAAATTTCTTGCTGGACATTGCAAAATTGATCTTTGCCGGTATTATTATCGGAGGCATAATGACCGAAGAAATCAATAGATGGGTGTTGTATTTATTGGGGCTTTTTGCATTTGTATTAATTATTGTGATAGGTTTTGTATTATGTAGTCAAGTAAAAAAGGAGGATTGAACAATGGCTTTTATTATATCTTTTTGTGCAATGTCGATAGCGGCAATATTGATACCGCTCTATTTCGTTCATCGGGATAATAAGCGTAATGCAGCCGCAAGTAAAAAAGGACAGTCTTCAAAGGAAGGCTGAATGATATACTTCATTCTAAAAACTATATATGGGGGTAGTGTTGTAAAAGGACAACACTTGTTTTTTCAACAAATGAGTTGTTTCTATTGTTATATAGATATAAAAACAAATAACCATGGCATACAAAATTGCATTCTTTGGAGCTAAACCGTACGATATAGCTTCATTCGACAAAGTAAATGAAAAGTACAATTACGACATTCGCTACTATAAAGGACATTTGAATCCGAACAATGTAGTCCTGACGCAAGATACGGACGTGGTCTGTATCTTTGTCAACGACACCGCCGATGCCGCTGTGATCGATGCGATGGTGGACAATGGTGTCAAACTGCTGGCCCTTCGTTGTGCCGGTTTTAATAATGTGGATCTGAAAGCGGCCAAAGGAAAGCTGCCGGTCGTTCGCGTACCGGCCTATTCGCCTTACGCCGTAGCCGAATATTCGCTTGCCCTGATGCTGTCGCTGAACCGTAAGATACACCGTGCCTACTGGCGTACGCGAGACGGTAATTTCTCGCTGAACGGCCTGATGGGGTTCGATATGCACGGCAAGACGATCGGTATTATCGGCACGGGAAAGATCGCCAAGATCCTGATCCGCCTGTTGAAAGGGTTCGGAATGCGCATTCTGGCTTATGACCTTTACCCGGACATGAAGTTTGCCGGAGAAGAAGGTATTTCTTATGTTTCGTTAGACGAACTGTATCGCGAGTCGGACATCATCTCCTTACATTGTCCGCTGACCGACCAGACAAAATATATGATCGACAAAGACTCCATCGACAAGATGAAGGAAGGCGTAATGATCATCAATACAGGCCGGGGCCAACTGATCAACACCAACGACCTGATCGAAGGCCTGAAGGAAAAGAAGATCGCGGCGGCCGGTCTGGACGTGTACGAGGAGGAGGGCGAATACTTCTATGAAGACAAGTCTGATAAAATTATCGACGATGATGTATTGGCCCGTCTGCTTTCTTTTAATAATGTGATCGTTACTTCGCATCAGGCTTTTTTCACGAAAGAGGCCCTGCATAACATTGCAGAGACCACCCTTCAGAATATCGAAGACTTCCGCTGCCACCGTCCTTTGGTGAACGAAGTTATTCTGTAAAAAGACGATGTTTATATCGCTGATTTATTATATTTTTGTAGCCATTGTCCGGTGTGAGCCAGGCAATGGCTATTATTTTTATGGTAAACAGATATGGATATAGACAGTCGCACAGGTCTGGTGCTTGAAGGAGGAGGGATGCGTGCCATCTTCACCGTCGGAGTGCTGGACTGCTTTATGGACCATGACATTTGGTTCCCTTATACGATCGGTGTGTCCGCCGGGGCGAGCAACGGTATTTCGTATGCCTCCCGGCAGCGCGGGCGTTCCCGTTTCAGCAATATCGACCTGCTGGAAAAATATGATTATATCGGTTTCAGGCATTTCCTCCGGGGGCGGGGATATATCGACATGAAATACCTTTTTTATATTTATCCGGAAAAATATTATCCGCTCGACTACGAGACGTATTTCAAGTCGCCGAACCGCTTCGTCATGGTCACCAGCAATTGCCTGACGGGTAAAGCCGAATATTTCGAGGAGAAGCAGGATGCAGACCGCCTGGTCGATATCTGTTGTGCCTCCTGTACGCTTCCGGTGCTTTGTCCGGTGGCGTATGTCGACGGTGTCCCGATGGTCGACGGCGGTGTCTGCGATGCCATCCCGATCCGGCACGCCATCGACGACGGTTTCCGCAAGAACGTGATTGTCCTGACCCGCAACAAAGGCTACCGTAAGGAAGAGAAGGACTTCTGGCTGCCCGGCTTCATCTACCGCCGGTATCCCGCTATCCGCAAGCAGTTGAAGCTGCGCTACCGCAACTATAACGAAGTGCTGGATTATATCGACGAGCTGGAAGCGAAAGGAGACGCGATCGTCATCCGTCCGCAAAAGAAAATGGAAGTCGGCCGCACCACCAACGACCGCAAGAAGCTGTCCGCCTTGTATGACGAAGGCTATGCCGTCGGCCGATCCATCGTCGAAAACAACCGGTTCGATTTCAAAACACCGGTGATTTGAATTCAAAACATATATGTTTTGGACATCGAGTGAAAATGAGGGCTTAAAATTCGGATTATTCGAGGAAATTGACTATATTTGTATATTAACACAACTAAAAGAATAAGTGATGATGAATAATTATGCAAATTACCTGTATATAGCTATTCGCGCCGCCCTCGATGCAGGCAAAGCGATCATGGATATTTATACCGATCCGGAATCCGATTTCGGCATCGAACGTAAAGCCGATAACTCCCCGTTGACAAAAGCCGACAAGAAGGCCCATGCGATTATCTCGATGGCCCTGTCCGTGACGCCTTTCCCCGTGTTGAGCGAAGAAGGAAAGGAGACGCCTTTTGCCGAACGTTCAGGCTGGGACATGCTCTGGATCGTCGACCCGTTGGACGGGACGAAGGAGTTTATCAAGAAAAACGGCGAATTTACGGTTAATATCGCCCTTGTGAAGGAAGGGGTTCCGGTATTGGGCGTGATCTACGTGCCCGTGCGGAAAGAGCTGTATTTCGCGGCTGACTCGTTGGGAGCGTTCAAGCTGGCGGAGATAGACTACGGATATCAGCCTTCGATGGACGAGATAAAAACGAAAGCCATACGCCTGCCTATGCCGATGGGACACCAGGGAGTCGTGGTGGTCGCCTCGCGTTCGCACCAGACGGAAGAAACGACGGCCTTTATCGAGAACCTGCGCAAGCAGGGACAGCCGATCACCCTGATCAGTAGCGGCAGCAGCTTGAAGATCTGCCTGGTGGCGGAAGGAACGGCCGATGTTTATCCCCGTTTCGCACCGACGATGGAGTGGGATACCGCCGCCGGACATGCGATTGCACGGGCGGCCGGATGCGAAGTTTATCATATCGATGGCAAAACACCTTTAAAGTACAATAAGGAAGACCTTCATAATCCGTGGTTCATCGTCAAACCGCTCTGACGGGCGGTTTGTTCCGTTTGCTGAAACTTTTGGTCTGTAAGCAAGATTATCCCTAAAATTGGTTATCGTAGTAAGATTAGATTTAATATTCTTATTACATTTGCAACCCTAACAGATAATTGACAATTGATAATTAATGGTCTCTGTTCTTAATTGTCGATTGTCAATTGTCAATTGTCAATTGAAAGGATGAACTTTGAAATAATATTTGTATTGCTGGCATTGGTCGGCATGATCGGGGCGTTGATATGGGATGGGCTGAGGCCCGGAATGGTGTTACTCACGGTTGTGGTGCTGTTCCTCTGTGTTGGAATATTGACGCCGAAAGAAATGCTCGAAGGTTTTAGCAATAAAGGGATGATAACCGTCGGAATGCTTTTTCTGGTAAGCGAGGGTATTCGCCAGAGCGGAGCATTGGGACAACTTATAAAGAAGTTGTTGCCGGAGGGGAAGACAACCGTTTTCAAGGCGCAGTTGCGTATGCTTCCGCCTGTCGCTTTTGTATCCGCTTTTCTCAACAACACGCCTGTTGTCGTTATTTTCGCTCCTATCATCAAGCGTTGGGCGGAGTCGGTCAAGCTGCCGGCGACGAAATTCCTGATTCCTCTTTCGTATGTGACCATTTTAGGCGGCATCTGTACTCTGATCGGGACATCGACCAACCTGGTCGTACATGGCATGATCCTCGATGCCGGATATGAAGGGTTTACGATGTTCGAGCTGGGAAGGGTGGGGATCTTTATCGCGCTGGCCGGCATCATTTACCTCTTCGTGTTCTCCAACAAGCTGCTGCCCGATTCCCGCACCGATCGCTACGAGGAAGAGGAGGAAGACGGCAACCCCGGTAACCTGCACCGGGTGGAAGCGGTGTTAGGCTCCCGTTTTCCGGGTATCAACAAGACATTGGGCGAGTTCAATTTTACCCGTCATTACGGTGCGATCGTGAAAGAGGTGAAGAGCGGGGGACAGCGGTTTACCCGCGATCTCGATAAGGTGACGTTGCACGAGGGCGATACGCTGGTTCTTTGGGCGGACGATACGTTCGTGCCGACATGGGGTGAATCCAGCGTCTTCCTTTTGCTTGCCAACGGCAAGGACGGTACGGAACCTGTTTCCCGCAAGAAACGCTGGCTGGCATTGGGCTTGCTGATCTTTATGATCGTAGGCGCCACGATAGGGGAGTTGCCTGTGGTGAAAGAGGCGTTCCCTGAAATACGGCTGGATATGTTTTTCTTTGTCTGCATTACGACCATCATCATGGCGTGGACCAAGATTTTCCCTCCGAAAAAGTATACCAAATATATATCCTGGGATATTCTGATTACGATTGCCTGTGCCTTTGCCATCAGCAAGGCGATGGAGAATTCCGGTTTCGCAGCTTTGATAGCCCGTCATATTATCGGTATGTCCAGCAGCATGGGACCGTATGCTTTACTGGCGATAGTCTTTATCATCACCAATATCTTTACGGAACTGATTACGAACAATGCGGCTGCGGCGCTCAGTTTCCCGATCGCCTTGTCGGTCGCTACGCAGCTCGGTGTGGACCCGACGCCGTTCTTCGTGGTGATCTGTATGGCGGCATCTGCCAGTTTCAGTACGCCGATCGGTTATCAGACCAATCTGATCGTGCAAGGTATCGGTAGTTATAAGTTCACTGACTTCGTGAAAATCGGTTTACCCCTTAACCTGATCACTTTTTTGATCTCGGTGTTCGTGATACCGATGATCTGGAAATTCTAAACAGGTGAAAGTTGAAAGGTGAAAGTTGAAAGTGATGGGGAAGAGTTTGACGGCAGAAAAGTCCTTTGGTTTTGCGATCCGTATCGTTAGACTATATAAGATATTATATGAAAGAAAAGAATTTGTTCTGTCAAAACAGATGTTGCGTAGTGGAACTGCCATTGGCGCCCTTTTGAAAGAAGCTGAGCATGCGCAGTCCAAAGCCGATTTTATAAGCAAAGTGAATATTGCTTTGAAGGAAGCAAATGAAACGGAATATTGGATTATGTTATTGAAAGAAACGGATTATTTATCTGAAAAAGAATACGAATCGATTATAGAAGACTGCCGTGAATTGATTAAACTGACGGTCAGTATTGTGAAAACAAGTAAACAAAATATGAATGGAACAAGTAAATAATAATAATATCGAAGAGAAACTTTCAACTCTCAACTCTCAACTTTCAACTAACATCTATCCTATTTTCGATAGGATGATGACGAGGGAGGATAAGGAGCGTTTGTTGAAGCAGCGCAGTGTGATGGTGTGGTTTACCGGGTTGAGCGGTTCCGGGAAGAGCACGGTGGCGATAGCGCTTGAGCGCGAGTTGCACAAGTGCGGTTTGCTGTGCCGCATCCTGGACGGCGACAATATCCGCAGCGGGATCAACAACAATCTCGGCTTTTCGGCTGAAGACCGGGTAGAGAATATCCGCCGTATCGCCGAAGTAAGCAAACTTTTTATCGATACGGGAGTTATCACGATAGCGGCTTTTATCAGCCCGAATAACGATTTGAGGGAAATGGCGGCATCTATTGTCGGGAAGGAGAACTTCCTGGAAATATATGTCAGCACTCCGATCGAAGAGTGCGAGCGGCGCGATGTCAAAGGGTTGTATGCGAAGGCACGCCGGGGCGAGATCAAGGATTTCACGGGCGTTTCCGCTCCTTTCGAAGCACCCGAACATCCTGACCTGACGTTAGACACTTCCGTGTTGAGCCTGGAGGAATCCGTAACCCGTTTGCTCGAACTGATATTGCCGAAGGTTTCCCTTGGCGGGAAACAATAGTTTCCCCGGCATGAAATTTTTGTTTCTGCAGCATGCAAACATAGTTTCATGGGCATGGAACTATATTAGAATAGAAAGGTAAGAATAATAACAACATTAAATAACATACAATGTCAGATTATAAATTAAGCCATTTACAGGAGTTGGAAGCAGAGTCTATCCATATCATCCGGGAGGTAGCTGCCGAGTTTGAGAATCCTGTGATGCTTTATTCTATCGGAAAAGACTCTTCCGTCATGGTTCGCCTGGCAGAAAAGGCTTTTTCTCCGGGAAAAGTTCCTTTCCCTTTGATGCACATCGATTCCAAATGGAAGTTCAAGGAGATGATTCAGTTCCGCGACGACTATGCGAAGAAATTCGGATGGAACCTGATCGTGGAATCCAATATGGAGGCATTCAATGCCGGTGTAGGGCCTTTCACGCACGGAAGCAAGGTGCATACGGACCTGATGAAGACGCAGGCGTTGTTGCATGCGCTCGATAAATATAAGTTCGATGCCGCTTTCGGAGGCGCTCGTCGCGATGAA
The DNA here is from genome assembly GCF_019041495.1 of Parabacteroides sp. MSK.9.14. Taxonomy (NCBI): domain Bacteria; kingdom Pseudomonadati; phylum Bacteroidota; class Bacteroidia; order Bacteroidales; family Tannerellaceae; genus Parabacteroides; species Parabacteroides sp. MSK.9.14. Next base: position 103,069 of record NZ_JAHPXO010000013.1, on the reverse strand, counting down.
GAGAAGAGCCGGGCGAAAGAACGTATCTATTCGTTCCGCGATAAGTTCCACCAGTGGGACCCGAAGAACCAGCGTCCGGAGTTGTGGGACATCTACAACGCCCGTGTCCATAAAGGGGAGAGCATCCGTGTGTTCCCGCTGTCCAACTGGACGGAGCTGGATATTTGGCAGTATATCCGCCTGGAGAATATTCCGATCGTACCGTTGTACTTTGCCAAGGAACGCCCGTGCGTAGAGATCGACGGCAACCTGATCATGGCGGACGACGACCGTCTGCCGGAGCAGTACCGCGATCAAATCAAGATGCGCATGGTGCGCTTCCGTACCTTAGGCTGCTGGCCGTTGACCGGGGCTGTGGAAAGCAATGCCGACACGATTGAAAAGATCGTCGAAGAGATGATGACGACGACCAAGAGCGAACGCACGACACGCGTGATCGACTTCGACCAGGATGCAAGTATGGAACAGAAAAAGAGAGAAGGATATTTTTAATTAGTTGAAAGTGGAGAGTTGAAAGTTGAAAGTGGCTTCGCGTCACTATTTTCAACTTTCACCTTTCATCTTTCATCTTTCACCTTTCAACTTAAAATATATGGCAACATTAAATATAAAAGAATACCTCGATAGAGATGAACAAAAGGATTTGCTTCGCTTTCTGACTGCCGGATCGGTGGATGATGGCAAATCGACGCTGATCGGTCGTTTGTTGTTTGACAGCAAAAAGTTATACGAAGACCAGCTGGATGCCCTCGAACGCGACAGTAAGCGCATGGGGAATGCCGGCGACCATATCGACTACGCTCTGTTGCTGGACGGCCTGAAAGCCGAACGCGAACAAGGGATCACCATCGATGTGGCTTACCGCTATTTCAGTACGAATAACCGTAAGTTCATCATTGCCGACACTCCGGGACACGAACAGTACACCCGCAATATGATCACCGGCGGTTCGACTGCCAACCTTGCCATCATCCTGGTGGATGCCCGCACGGGAGTGATTACGCAGACGCGCCGCCATACCTATCTGGTTTCGCTCTTAGGTATCAAGCATGTGGTGCTGGCGGTCAACAAGATGGACCTGGTTGATTTTGACAAGAATATTTTCGACAAGATCGTTTCCGACTATAAGGAGTTTGTCGCTCCGTTGAATATCCCGGATATCACCTGCATCCCGCTGTCCGCTCTGGATGGCGACAATGTGGTGGAGAAGAGCGACCGTACGCCTTGGTACGAAGGGCCGTCGTTGCTGGACTTCCTCGAAACGGTTCCTATCGACCAGGATCGCAACTTTGAGGATTTCCGCTATCCGGTGCAATATGTATTGCGTCCGAATCTGGACTTCCGCGGTTTCTGTGGGAAAGTGGCCAGCGGTATCGTTCGTAAAGGCGATACGGTGATGGCTTTGCCTTCCGGGAAAACATCCAAAGTGAAAAGTATCGTGACATACGACGGAGAGCTGGATTATGCATTCCCTCCCCAGTGCGTCACCATCACGCTGGAAGACGAGATTGATGTTTCACGCGGTGAGATGCTCGTCCATCCGGATAACCTGCCGATAGCGGACCGTAACTTCGAGGCCATGCTGGTGTGGATGGACGAAGAACCGATGGATGCAAGCAAGCAGTTCTATATCAAGCATACGACCAATCTGACACGCGCCCGTGTGGACAGCATCCGTTATAAAGTGAATGTCAATACGATGGAACAGTTGTCGGTTGACAATGGAAAACTGACGACTGACGATTTGCCGATGAAGCTGAACGAGATCGCCTGTGTCGTCTTCACGACCGGAAAGGAACTGTTCTTCGATCCGTATCAGAAGAACAAACAGACAGGCGCCTTTATCCTGATCGACCCGATCACAAACAATACATCGGCTGTTGGTATGATTATCGACCGGGTAGATGCTCGTGACATGGTGACGGAAGACGCGTTGGCAGTACTGAATCTTCCGGAATTGGGTATCGGCCCCGAGCACTACGAAGCTATCCGTTCCGTTTGTAAAGAGCTCGAACGGCAAGGGGTTTCCGTCAAGTGTATAACAGAAAATAAATAAGGTATGGGATTACTGGAATTTGACAAACTACCGATCAATACTTTAGTGGGTGCTGACTGGAAAACGTTCAAGGCTGTGACAGCCAATAAAACGATCGACAAAGGATTTCGTAATAAATATTTCCTGACTAAATCCGTTTGCCGTCTGCTCAGCCTGTTGCAACCCTTCGAAGATGCGCGTTACCGTAAGATTGCGGACAAGCCGTTGGAGATGGACCCGGTGTTCATTCTCGGACATTGGCGTAGCGGGACGACATTCATGCACAATGTCTTCTCGTGTGACAAGCATTTCGGCTACAATACGACCTATCAGACCGTATTTCCGAACCTGATGCTTTGGGGACAGCCTTTCTTCAAGAAGAACATGGCGTTCTTGATGCCTGACAAGCGTCCGACCGATAATATGGAGTTGAAGGTGGATCTTCCCCAGGAAGAGGAATTTGCCTTGGCAAATATGATGCCTTACACGTATTATAATTTCTGGTTCTTCCCGAAGCATATGCTCGAATATTGCGACCGTTATCTGCTTTTCGACAATATCAGCGAACACGAGCGGGAAGTGTTTAAGGAAACGTTCCTCAAACTGATCAAGATTTCCCTCTGGAATACGAAAGGAAGTCAGTTCTTGAGCAAGAATCCGCCTCATACGGGACGTGTGAAGACCTTGGTGGAAATGTTCCCGAATGCTAAATTTATCTATCTGAAACGAAATCCGTATACGGTGTTCGAGAGCACGCGCAGCTTCTTTACCAATACGATCCAGCCGCTCCGCTTGCAGGACATCTCCAACGAGCAGATCGAAAGCAATTTTATCGAAGTATACCGCCGTTTGTTCTATAAATATGAAGAACAAAAGCATCTGATACCCGAAGGAAACCTGGTAGAGGTGAAGTTTGAGGATTTCGAACAGGATGCTTTCGCCATGACAGAGGATATATACAAGAAATTAAACCTCCCCGGTTTTGAAGAGTCTAAAGCTGAAATCGAGAAATACCTCGGGAAAAAGAAGGGCTATAAGAAGAACCAATACAAGTATGACGACCGCACGGTACGGCTTGTGGAAGAAAATTGGGGAATGGCTCTCAAGGAGTGGGGATATTCTTTATAATTGACAATTGTCGGCTCTGCCGGCTTTGCCGACTTAGGGATTTTAGAAAAAACAGAATTTGAAATGAAACAGAAAGCAAAATTCCTCTTTCTCTTGGGAATTGTCAATTGTCAATTGTCAATTGTCAGTTCCCAAGAGCACGTAGTGCCGTTCAGTTTTGGAGATATGGATCATTGGGTCGTTCGCGAGATACATGAATCCGGCATTATCGGAGGAAATACGAAGCATCTTTACGAGCTGGGGCCGACAGATACGATCATCGGCAATACAGCCTATACGAACCGGGGCGGTTCGCCGTGGGCGAACTCCAACGTGATGGCGAAGGTGGCAGGTGTGGTGAAGACGAATACATCTGTCTTCCCTGAAAGACGGGATGACGGTTGGTGTGCACGTCTGGAGACACGCATGGAAAGTGTGAAGGTTTTCGGCTTGGTCGATATTGAAGTGGTAGCCGCCGGTTCTGTTTTTCTCGGAACGGTGCACGAACCGATCAAGGGGACCAAGAACCCGCAGGCCATGTTGAACAGCGGAGTGGCGTTTACCAAGAAGCCAAAGGCTTTGCGTTTTGACTATAAGGTGAAGCTGGCTCCGGAAAAGGACCGTATCCGCAGTACCGGCTTCAGCCGCAAGACGACCGTTGCCGGACAGGATTCGATCGCAGCCATTCTTTTGCTCCAGAAACGTTGGGAAGATAAAGATGGAAATATTTATTCCAAACGTGTCGGGACAATGGTGCAGCGTTATACGGAATCCAGCAACGGTTGGGTGAACGATGCGACCTACCCTATCTTGTACGGCGATATTACGAAGCATCCGGAGTATAAGCCTTATATGCGGATTCAGGTGGAAGAGCGTTATGCCTTGAACAGCCAGGGTAAAAGTGTCCCTATTCAGGAAGTGGGCTGGGCGGCGGAAGGTGAATTGCCGACTCATATCGTCCTGCAGTTTACTTCCAGCCACGGCGGAGCCTATATCGGCTCACCGGGCAATACGATGTGGATTGATAATGTAGAACTAATATATTAGTTGAAAGTTGAAAGGTGAAAGTTGAAAGTGATGAATTTTTCTTTTTAATTTTCACCTTTCAACTTTCACCTTTCAACTGAAAAAATGGTGGTAAAAGATAAAATAAAAGCACTTCGCGAAGCGCTGGAGCAACATAATTACAATTATTATGTGCTCTCGGCACCGACGATATCGGACCGTGAGTTCGATGAGATGATGAAGGAGTTACAGGTCCTTGAAGAGGCGCATCCCGAATATGCCGATCCTCATTCGCCGACCCAGCGGGTGGGGAGTGACCTATCCAAAGAGTTTGAACAGGTAGTGCATAAATATCCGATGCTTTCGTTGGGCAATACCTATTCGGAAGATGAAGTGAAGGATTTTTACGAGCGCATAGCCCGTGACCTGAACGAGCCTTTCGAGATTGTTGCCGAGTTGAAATATGACGGAACTTCCATTTCCCTGACATACGAGGACGGACGTCTGGTCCGAGCCGTGACGCGTGGCGACGGGACACGTGGCGACGATGTGACGGCCAACGTGAAGACAATCCGTTCGGTCCCTTTGAAACTAATGGGCGACCGATACCCGGCAACATTTGAGATAAGGGGGGAGATCTTGCTTCCCTGGGCCGAGTTCGACCGCTTGAACAAGGAACGTGAAGAACAGGAGGAGCCTCTTTTTGCCAATCCGCGCAATGCTGCTTCGGGTACGCTGAAGCAACAGAACCCGGCTGTCGTGGCGGCTCGTAAGCTGGATGCCTATTTCTATTATTTGTTGGGAGAGGAGCTGCCGGCGGAAACGCATTTCGATAATTTGGAGGCGGCCCGTTCATGGGGGTTCAAGATCCCGAATGTGATCCGCGTATGCAACAGCTTGGAGGATATATACGATTATATCGCCTATTGGGATGTCGAACGCAAGAACCTGCCGGTTGCAACAGACGGGATCGTTTTGAAAGTGAATTCATTGCGCCAACAACGCAATTTGGGATTCACGGCCAAAAGCCCACGTTGGGCGATTGCCTACAAGTTCCAGGCCGAACGTGCCGTGACGCGCCTTAACTCCGTGTCTTTCCAGGTCGGGCGGACAGGAGCCGTCACTCCGGTTGCCAATCTGGAGCCGGTATTGCTGGCCGGAACGACCGTAAAGCGTGCTTCCCTTCACAATGCGGATATTATCGAAGGACTCGACCTGCATTTGGGTGACAAGGTGTTTGTGGAGAAAGGCGGCGAGATCATCCCGAAGATTGTCGGTGTCGATGTCGAAGCCCGCGGTTTGCTGGTGGGCGATAAGGTCCGTTTCATCCGTTCTTGTCCCGAATGCGGGACACCGTTGATGCGTCCTGAAGGAGAAGCGGCTCACTATTGTCCGAACGAAGCCGGCTGTCCTCCCCAGATCAAGGGGAAGATCGAGCATTTCGTCACCCGGAGGGCCATGAACATCAATATGGGGCCGGAGACAGTCGAAGATTTGTACGAAGCCGGCTATATCAAGGACACGGCCGATCTCTATACGTTGGAAATAGCCGATCTGCTGCGCTTGGAACGTTGGGCTGACAAGAGCGCCCGTAACCTGATGGCGAGCCTCGAAGAATCCAAACAGGTTCCCTTCGAACGGGTACTTTATGGACTGGGGATTCGTTTTGTGGGTGAAACGGTGGCAAAACGCCTGGTATCCGCTTTCCATTCGATGGAGCAGTTGGAACAGGCTTCTTTCGAAGACTTGACTGCCGTGGACGAGATCGGTGAGCGGATCGCCCGAAGTATCATCGCTTACTTTGCCGACGAGCGTAACAGGACGTTGGTGAACCGTTTGAAGGAATACGGGTTGCAGATGTCCGTGCCCGAAGAAAAGCTGGCCAACCGTTCCGAGAAGCTGAAAGGCTTGAGCATCGTTATCAGCGGGACATTCGCCAAGCATTCCCGCGACGAGTACAAGGCCATGATCGAGCAGCATGGCGGGAAGAACAGCGGCTCGGTGTCCGGTAAGACCGATTATATCCTGGCGGGAGATAATATGGGACCGGCCAAGCTCGAAAAGGCGGCCAAGTTGGGTGTGAAGATTATAAACGAAGACGAATTCTTAAATATGATAGCGGAATGAGACTGACGAATTATTTTATTAAAAAGAAAGTGCAGTCTTTAGCTTCCGGGGCTGCCGGCCGCAAGCATGAGTTTTGTGCGCTGGAAGACGCAGGCCATATCCTGGTCCTTTATCAGGCAAACGATCGCGAGCTTGTCGAGCCTTGTCTGGACGTCCTGCGTAAGAAGAACAAGAAGGTGCAGGCGTGTGTCTATGTAACCGGCGATCCGGAGGCAGATGCCTCGTGCATCCCGGTCCATGCCAAGAAGGATGTGAACGTCTGGCAGGTTCCTTCCGATGTCGTGCTGGAACGGTTCAAGACGGTCAAGGCGGATATCCTGATCGATCTTACGCGCCCCGATTGCTACCCGATGCAATATCTTATGCTACAGCATCCTTGCAGATTCAAGGTGGGAGTGAAGCATGCCGATATAGATTTGTATGATTTGTCCATATCGGTAACAGAGCGTGAAGATATCAAGCATTTATTCGAACATATATTATTTTATTTGCAGGCGATACGCTCAAAATGATATAAATTCCTTATTTTTGCAGCACCGTTGACAATTGACAATTATTATCATGGCAGACATAAATTTAAAAGGAATGGGTGTGGCGTTGATCACTCCCTTTAAAGAAGATGAAAGTGTAGACTATGAGGCGTTAGCCCGGCTCGTAGATTATCAGTTGCAGAATGGAACCGATTATCTGGTTGTGTTAGGTACCACCGCTGAAACCCCTACACTCACGGAAGAAGAAAAGAAGGATATAATCAATTTGGTCGTGACGAAGGTAAACGGACGCATTCCCATCGTGTTGGGGGTTGGCGGAAACTGTACGCGTTCGGTTGTCGAGAAGTTGAAAAACGATAATTTTGACGGTATAGATGCGATCCTGTCTGTCGTACCTTATTATAACAAACCATCCCAGGAAGGAATCTATCAGCATTATAAAGCGATTGCGGAGGCGACTACGTTACCGATAGTCCTGTATAACGTTCCGGGACGTACCGGTGTGAATATGACGGCCGAGACTACGCTGCGTATCGCCCGTGAGTTCAAGAACGTGATTGCAGTCAAGGAGGCTTCCGGCAATATCACCCAGATGGACGATATCATCAAGAACAAACCGGCGAACTTCAATGTGATTTCAGGAGACGACGGTATCACCTTCCCGCTTATTACGTTGGGAGCTGTCGGCGTGATTTCCGTAATTGGCAATGCTTTCCCGCGTGAGTTCAGCCGTATGGTGCGTCTGGCATTGGCTGGTGACTACGATAGCGCCCGCACGATCCACCATAGTTTTACGGAGCTGTTCAGTTTGCTGTTTATCGACGGTAATCCGGCGGGAGCGAAGAGCATGCTGAATGCGATGGGCTTTATTGAAAATAAATTACGCTTGCCTTTGGTTCCGACCCGTATCACCACATTCGAAAAGATTCGTGATGTATTACGTCAGTTGAGCATTAAATGTTAAGATTTTTCAGGCTTGTAGGGGTGGGGTTCTACTCCGCCCGATATCAGTAATCCCGCATCTACTTTTTCCGTTTGCGTCAGGATAATCGTACCGTCCTTGTCGGCAAGGAATACGCGGGGTATGGTGTTGTCGGCAAAGAGGGAGTAGACGTTCAGGTCCGGATCGGCGAAAAACTTCATATTGTACTGATGTTCCCGGAAATAGGCCGCTACCTGCTCTTCGGTTTCTCCACGTGCGATCAGAAGCACACAGACGGAGGGATCGTCTTTGTATGTATGATATAAAGTGGAAATATCCGGGAAGGCCTTCTGGCAGTCGGAACAGGTCGTACTGAAGAAAATAATCAGGGCAAATTTATTTTCCAAGTCTTTTTTCGATACCGTTCCATCCGGATTGGAAATGCTGAATTCGGGTAACGGATCGCCTTCCTCCAAAGCAAAGCCACCCTCAGGCGGCAATTCCTCGTGGATGCAGGCGGTGAGAGATAACAGACTGATTATGTAAAACAATAAATATTTCATGGGGTAAAGATACGGGTTGTTCGCCATACTTTGTGACTTTTTGCATGGATATTTGCATATTATCCTGTATATTTGTACCGGAATTTCAGATATCAAAGAACAAAACAGCAAGAAATACACTTGGTCATACAATCTAAAAATATGGTGCGCGTGATGCGGTTTATACTGGTCGGTACGCTGAATGCGTTAATTACGGTCTTGATTGTCTGGCTGATGATGGACAAGCTTGGTTGTAACTATATCGCTACCAATATCACCGCTTATGTGATTGCGCAGATCAATAATTTCTTCTGGAGCAAATATTGGATATTTTCATCCCGCACCGGTAAGTTTCGCCGTGAGATTCCCCTTTTTCTGATCGCTTTCGGATGTGCTTATTGTTCCCAATTCCTCGCTTTGCTTATCATGGTGGAAATCTTTGACTTGAACGAATATCTCGCCCAGTTCTTAGGATTGTTTATCTATGGTGCAGTCAACTATATGATGAACAAAAAAATCACCTTCCAACTCACCCCTTAATTCTTAATTTTTAATTCCTCAGTGCGCCCGTTCACGAAACTCCGACGGTGTCACGCCCTCTTTCTTCTTGAAGAAGGTGGAGAACTGTCCGGCATTCTCGAATTTGAGACTGTAGGCTATTTCCGAGATATTCATGCTGCTGCTGGTAAGCAGTTCCTTTGCCTTCAGGAGTTTTTGCTGCAATTGATATTGGGCGGGCGATACGCCTGTATATTCTTTGAACATACGGCGGAACCAGGAGTAGCCGAGCCCCAGGCGGGAAGCTATTTCTTCCGGTGTCAGCGGGTTTTCCACCTGCTCTTTCATCAGGATGCGGGCTTCGTTGATCTTATCCACAACGTAGGTATTCGTGAAGGAGTTGTTTCTTCTTTTATAATAGACCGTACCCAATATATGAAGGACGATACTCGAAATCATCTCCTGGTAGCCCGTCTTTTCCTGAGAGGCGAATTTCAGTATGTCTTCATATAGTCCGACGATCGTCGCACTGAGCCCGATGTGCTGTAACGGTTCCTCGCGGGTAAAAAAGCGTTTTTCCACGCGCCGGTCGATGTGGACACCGCGGAAACCGACCCAGTATTCGTCCCAGCCTGTCTCGCTGTCGGGATAGTAGCTGTGCCATTCTCCCGGAAAAAGCAGGATCATCGTGCCGGCGTTTATCTTTTGCATCTTGCAGGATTGCGAAGAGAAGTAACCGCTTCCCTTCGTGATATAGACCAGCTGGTATTCGTTCAGGATTCGTCCGGTCTGCGGCTTGAAGTTATAATTGTCCGGATGCTTCGAAAGAGGATAGTTCCCTTTCGGGGGAATAAACTGGTAGCCGACGGTCGTGACGACAATTCCCCACTCTTCGTCTATCGCACTTATCGTCAGGTATCTCAATTGATCGCTTAGTCGTTTCTCCATCTCCTCTGTCAGATTTGAAAGGTTTAAAATCATTTTCAAAAGCAAAGATAGTAATTTACCGTTTACTTTTGCAATCATAAAACAAACAACTTTGTTGTACCATGAAGAAATATAACTTTTTAGCCTTTGATATAGGAGCGACCAGTGGACGTGCCGTGTTAGGCACTTTGGTTGGTGACAAATTTGAAATGCAGGAACTTCACCGTTTCCCGAATGCGATCATGGAGTTGCATGGGAAATATTACTGGGACATATACCGGTTATATGATGCCTTGAAAGAAAGCCTTACGATTTGTGCACGCCGGAACCTGCTCCCGGACTCTATCGGGATCGATACCTGGGGGGTGGATTTCGGGTATCTGGCGGAAGACGGCACACTGTTGGGGCTACCGCGTGCGTATCGCGATCCTTATACGGACGGTGCGCCGGAAGAATATTTCCAGCGTGTTCCCCGGTCGGAAGTCTACCGGCTTACCGGTATACAGATCATGAATTTTAATAGTGTTTTCCAGTTATTTAGGGCTAAAAAGGAAGGTTTCGGGCCGTTGGAGGCTGCCGAAGAGATACTGTTTATGCCCGATCTGCTTTCTTACCTGTTGACGGGTAAAAAGGTTTGTGAATATACGGATGCTTCCACCTCCGGATTGCTGAATCCGGTGACGAAAGAGTTCGAGGCGTCCTTGTTGGAAGCGGCAGGGGTAGCTCCGTCCATTATGCGTCCGGTAGTGATGCCGGGAACTTTTGTCGGGGAGCTGACCGATGCGCTTGCACGGGAAACGGGGATCGGCAAAGTGCCTGTCATAGCAGTTGCCGGCCACGACACGGCTTCGGCTGTCGCGGCTGTTCCGGCGGCGGATCGGGAGTTTGCCTATCTTAGCAGCGGCACATGGAGCCTTATGGGGATCGAAACGGAAGAACCGATTATCTCGGAAGAATCCTTCCTGCATAACTTTACGAACGAAGGCGGTATAGACGGGACGACCCGTTTCCTGAAAAATATTACCGGGATGTGGTTGCTCGAACAGTGTCGGAAAGAGTGGGAGAAGGCCGGGCGCGACTATTCCTATCCGGCGATAGTCAAGATGGCGGAACGGGCGACGCCTTTCCGTCGTTTTGTGAATCCTGACGATCCGCGTTTTGCCAATCCGCCGAGCATGACGGAGGCAATCAAGGCTTATTGCCGCGAGACGGGGCAGCCCGAACCGGTCGAGGACGACGAGTTTATCCGCTGTATTTTTGAAAGTCTGGCATTCCGGTATAAGGAGGTGCTGGCATTGTTATCCGAAATGGCTCCTTTCCCGATCCGCAAATTGCATGTGATCGGGGGAGGCTCGATGAATAATCTTCTCAATCAATTTACGGCAAATGTAATAAACATGCCGGTTGTGGCAGGGCCTTCGGAGGCGACGGCAATCGGCAACTGCATGGTGCAGGCGAGGGCGGCGGGATTGGTAGCCGACCGTTGGGAGATGCGCCGTTTGATCAACTCTTTCCTTTCGCCGGCTGTCTTTCTGCCGGAAGGTAGTGGAGAGTGGGAAGAGGCTTTTAGGAAATATAAATCTGTAACCTCAAAAAAATAAGACCATGACAAAAGAAAACATTATCAGACAAGCGTATGAGGCAGCTGTTGAACGCTATGCAGCTGTCGGTGTGGATGCAAGGGAGGCAATGGACAAATTGCAGAAGATATCTCTTTCGATGCATTGCTGGCAGGCGGACGATGTGAGCGGTTTCGAGAACCAGGGCGGTTCGCTGACGGGCGGAATCCAGGTGACAGGCAACTATCCGGGACGTGCCCGCACGATCGACGAAGTGCGTGCCGATGTCTTGAAAGCGGCTTCTCTGATCGCTGGTAAACATCGCTTGAACCTGCATGAAATATATGGCGATTTCCAGGGCAGGAAGGTCGACCGTGACGAAGTGGAACCTGCTCATTTTGAGAGCTGGATGCAGTGGGCGAAAGAGAACGGGATGAAGCTGGATTTCAACAGCACTTCTTTTTCGCATCCGAAGAGCGGCGACCTGACGTTGGCGAATCCCGACGATGCGATCCGCAATTTCTGGATCGAACATACGAAACGCTGCCGCTGGATCAGCGAGGAGATGGGCAAATACCAGGACGATCCCTGTATTATGAACCTGTGGATTCACGACGGCAGTAAAGAAGTTCCCGCCAGCCGTCTCAAATATCGTCAGATACTGGAACAGTCGCTCGACGAGATTTTTGCAACTGAATATAAGAACATGAAGGATTGTATCGAGGCAAAACTGTTCGGCATCGGTCTGGAAAGTTATACGGTCGGTTCCTATGATTTTTACTTGGGTTACGGTGCGAAGAAGAATAAGATTGTGACGCTCGACACGGGCCATTTCCATCTGACGGAAAGTATCGCCGACAAGGTTTCGGCCCTGCTTCTTTTTACACCGGAGATCATGTTGCACGTGAGCCGTCCGATTCGTTGGGACAGCGACCATGTGGTGATCCTGAGCGACGACTTGCTCGATCTGGCACGCGAAATCATCCGTTGCAAGGCATTGGACCGTGTGCATATCGGCTTGGACTACTTCGATGCGACGATCAACCGTATCGGGGCGTACGTGATCGGTTGCCGTGCAACGCAGAAGGCTTTTATGCAAGCCCTTCTTGAACCATCGGCAACTTTGCAGCAGTACGAAGCCGAAGGCAAATATTTCCAGCGTTTAGCTCTGCAGGAGGAAATGAAGAGCCTTCCGTGGACAGCCGTCTGGGATATGTTCTGCCTGCAAAACGACGTCCCGGTAGGTGAGGATTATATCGCCGAGATAGAAAAATACGAAGCGGAAGTAACAAGTAAACGTTAACCTTAGGGGCGAACACACAGGTTCGCCCTCTAAAAATAACATATATGGAAATAATCATCGGATTGATCATAATCGCAATCGGTAGTTTCGGGCAGAGCAGTTCCTACGTTCCGATCAACAAAGTCAAGGATTGGAGCTGGGAAAGTTTTTGGTTGGTGCAAGGCATTTTTGCCTGGCTCGTCTTCCCATTCTTAGGAGCGCAGCTTGCCATTCCCAATGGGAGCAGCCTCTTGGAACTGTGGAGTGCCGGCGGAGCTGCGGGGGCCGTTATCTACGGAATCTTGTGGGGGATCGGCGGGTTGACCTTCGGGTTGAGCATGCGTTATTTGGGGGTTGCGCTCGGCCAGAGCATCGCGCTTGGAACGTGTGCCGGTTTCGGGACGCTTTTCCCGGCAGTTTTTGGCGGAACGGATTTGTTTCATGGCGATGGCCTGGTCTTGCTGATCGGTGTGTGTATCACGCTTGCCGGTATCGCCGTGATCGGGTATGCCGGAAGTCTTCGCGCCCGTAATATGACCGAGGAGGAAAAGAAAGCGGCTGTAAAGGATTTCGCGTTGACGAAAGGTTTGCTTGTCGCTCTTTTGGCCGGTGTGATGAGTGCCTGCTTCAATCTGGGCCTGGAATCCGGCGCTCCGATCCTTGAGAAGGCGAAACAGTCCGGCGCAAGCGAATTGTTCGCACTGAATCCGGTCATCCTGTTGGTGACGATCGGGGGTTTTATCACGAACGCCTCTTATTGCCTTTTCCAGAATGTAAGGAACAAGACGGGGAGAGATTATTTCTCCGTATCAGGCGGTACTTTGCTGAATAATGTCTTATTTTGTGCGCTGGCAGGTGTTTTGTGGTATTCGCAATTCTTCGGGCTGGGAATGGGAAAGAGCTATTTTGCCGAATCTCCGGTGATGCTGGCCTTTTCATGGAGCATCTTGATGTCGCTGAATGTGATCTTCAGCAATGTGTGGGGCATTATATTGAAAGAGTGGAAAGGGGTGAGCCGGCAGACGATCGTCGTTTTGGTTTGCGGCATGTGTCTCCTGATATTCTCACTTTTGCTGCCTAATTTGATTTAAGATAATGATCGGATTGGAGATAGGCATGGGACGTTAGTTCGATAGGTATGGAACTTAATTTCCATAGGTATGAAATTAAGCTCCCGTGCTTGTCTGTTTTTTGCCGGGTGAAGAACAATTTTGAGCCGGGGGCGTGTCCCTCATAAAAAAGATATATAAGTAAAATGAAAACAATCAGAAACAATGAAAAATTGATGGCCGAGATTGGCCGTATCGCTGAAGTGGCCGGCTATCTTTGGACAAAAGGATGGGCGGAACGTAACGGTGGTAACATTTCCGTAAACCTGACCGACTTGATGAACGATGTCGAAAAAGCACTTCCCGCACTGGGACCGGCTATTCCTTTACAAGAAGCGATGACCGCTCTTGCCGGACATATTTTCTATGTCACCGGTACAGGAAAGCGGATGCGTTATGTAGCACAGGAACCGTTGGCCAACGGTTCCTTGATCCGTATCGCCGGGGATGGAAAAAGTTATGATATTATTGCTGAACAATTGATTTTGCCTACTTCCGAGTTGCCTTCGCATTTGATGATGCATAATTATCTGCGTGGCCTGGGCCGTGATAACAGAGTCGTTCTGCATACGCACCCGACCGACCTGATCGGCATGACGCATTGTAAACCGTTCTTGGATTCGGATGTCATCACCCGTACGTTGTGGAGCATGATTCCCGAATGTCGTATCATTGTCCCGAAAGGAGTCGGTATTGTTCCCTATGAAATACCTGGGACACTGGATTTAGCACGTGCAACCATTAAACAATTGGAAAAGCACGATGTCGTATTCTGGGAAAAACATGGTATTTTGGCAGTCGGTGAAGACCTGATCGAATGTTTTGACGCAATCGACACGCTAAGCAAGTCCGCCCAAATCTATTTCAGCGCACGCATGGCAGGATACGAACCCGCCGGCATGACTGACAAGCAGTTGGATGATTTGGTTCCGGCCTTCGGTTTGTGATAGGTTACGATCGTAAATGATGATTTATAGGTGTGTTTATAGCAACGAGGTATAGCTTTGTTTGTCACTACACCGGTAAATCATCATTCATATAAATACCATATACCATGAAAACATTATTTATTCTTATATCTCTATTCTTTGCCGTATCATTGTCCGCTCGGCAGCGCGATAGTCGTGTACGCGAATATCTACCTCCCGCACGCATCGTCTGGCAACAGGAAAGCCAGTTGATACAGGGTGCAAACCATTTGCTTCTTTCTGGAAACGGACAATCCAATCTTGTGAATCATAACATCTGTAAGCTTTCGAGCACCGACCGGCAGCATCCTGCCATCCTTCTTGATTTTGGAAAAGAACTGCAAGGCGGCTTGCAAATAGTAACCGGCATGCCGGCTTCGCACGAACCAGTCGCCGTCCGGATCCGTTTGGGTGAGTCGGTAAGTGAAGCCATGTGCGATATAGATGGGGTGAACGGTGCTTCCAACGATCATGCCATGCGCGATTTTACTATTCGCCTACCCTGGTTGGGGGTTATGGAAGTGGGTAATTCTGGGTTTCGGTTTGCTCGGATTGATCTTTTGGACGATTCCGTCGAATTGCATATTAAAGAAATACGTGCCATTTCCGTTTTTCGGGACATCCCATATAAAGGCTCATTTCGTTGCAACGACGAACGGCTGAACCGGATTTGGCAGACTGGTGCTTATACGGTACATTTGAATATGCAGGAGTATATTTGGGACGGCATCAAACGTGACCGTTTGGTCTGGATTGGTGATTTGCATCCGGAAGTGATGACGGTCAACACTGTTTTCGGATATAACGAGGTGATACCGAAAAGCCTTGATTTTATCCGCGATGCAACGCCGTTGCCTGGCTGGATGAACGGGATGTGCAGTTACTCCATCTGGTGGTTGCTGATCCAGCGCGACTGGTATTACTATCAGGGGGACTTGGCTTACTTGAAGGAACAGAAAGACTATTTGACCGGTTTGCTCCGTCTTTTGATCTCCAAAGTCGGTGACGACGGCGTCGAGAAGCTCGACGGAGGAGGACGTTTCCTCGATTGGCCGTCCAGTGAAAATCCGGTTGCCATCGATGCCGGCTTGCAAGCCTTGATGCTACAGGCGATGAAAGCCGGAAACGAACTTTGTAAGGTGTTGGGCGAAGATGCGTTGGCGGCAGAATGCGAGGCTGTAGGAAACAGGATGACCAAGGCCGCTTCGAAGGTGATAAAACCTTTCCTGAAGTCAGGTGTTGCTCCGGATGCTCCTGGATCGAAACAGGCAGCTTCCCTGTTGGCGTTGGCCGGACTGATGAAGCCGGAAGAGGCCGATCGGAGATATCTCGCAGTTAATGGAGGGCATGGATTCTCTACTTTTTATGGTTATTATATGCTTCGAGCGATGGCTGCTGCCGGCAATTATCAAGGGGCGATCGACGTGATACGCCAATTCTGGGGTGCGATGCTCGATTTGGGTGCAACTACTTTTTGGGAAGATTTCAACTTAGACTGGTTGCCCGGCGCTTCTCGCATCGATGAATTGGTTCCGGTAGGCAAGAAAGATATTCATGGCGATTACGGGGCTTATTGTTATAAAGGTTTCCGCCATAGCCTTTGTCACGGTTGGGCTTCTGGTCCGACTTCCTGGCTGAGTGAATATGTGTTGGGTGTCCAGGTTGTGGAGCCGGGTTGCCGCGTTGTCCGGATCACACCGCATTTAGGTGACTTGGAGTGGGTGGAAGGAACGTTCCCGACTCCTTACGGTGTGATCACTATCCGTCACGAAAAAGGCGCTGACGGGAAAGTACGGAGTCGGATCGATGCTCCGTCCGAAGTAAAAGTTGTACGATAATCAAATCAGATAAAGATATGGTAAAAAAAAACACGCTGTTGATCTGCTCACTTGCCTTCTTCTCGCTGATGGGTTGCAAAGGTAAAAACGAGCTTACGGTTCCGGTGAACCTGCGAACAGAATACCTGCGCGAACCGATCGGTTTGGATACGAAAAGTCCCCGTTTCACTTGGGAATACAAAGGAAGTGAGAAGAACTTTTTGGCTTCCCGTTCGGAAATCCGTATCGGGACCTCGCCGGATAACCTGCAACCGTATACCGATAATATGACATTGGAACCGCATACCCGTTACTATTGGAATGTGACGGTATGGGATCAGGATGGAGACATTTGCGAGACTTCGGAAACGGCTACTTTCGAGACTGCCAAATTCAAGTCGTCCGACTGGTCGGGAAAATGGATAACCGACAGTCACGATAAGGAGTTCGAGCCGGCCCCCATGTTCCGCAAAGCTTTTACATTGGGAAAAGAGATTGAAGAAGCCCGCGTGTATGTGGCTGCCGCTGGTTATTACGATTTGTTTATCAACGGTAAGCGGGTAGGAGAGAACTATCTTGATCCGGGCTATACGCATTTCGACAAACGTATCCTATATGTGACACATGATGTAACCTCTCTTTTAAAACCGGGTGGCAACGCTATCGCTACCGTTTTGGGTAACGGCTGGCACAATGTACAATCCAAAGCTGTCTGGAATTTCGAGACTGCCCGTTGGCGTAACCGTCCCCGGATGCTCTGTGAATTGCGCCTACGCTATACCGATGGTACGACTGAAGTCATCGCCACCGATGAAAGTTGGCGTACCGCGACCGGTCCCTATACCTATAACAACATCTACAGCGGTGACAAATACGATGCCACGTTGGAAGAAAATGGTTGGAACGCGGAAGGGTTCGATGACAGCAAGTGGGATCCGGTACAAGTTACGGAAGCTCCGGCTCCCTTATTGGCCGCCCAGCAGATGCCGGGTATCCGGATTACGGAAGAATTGCAGCCTGTCTCGATGAAGAAGTTCAGCGATAAACTTTATGTATTTTCATTCGAAAAGAATTTTGCCGGTCTGTCCCGATTAAAGGTGAAAGGTGCTCCCGGTACGCGGATCACTTTGAAGCATGGAGAGTTGCTGAAAACAGACGGTCGTCTGGAACAGGGAAATATAGATGTCTATTATCATCCTGTGAAACCGGGAGAGGTTTTCCAGATGGATGTGTTCACACTGAAAGGAACAGGTGAAGAGGAAATCTTTATGCCTTCATTCGCCTATCATGGTTTCCAGCATGTGGAAGTTGAAAGTTCGGCTCCCGTAGTCCTGACAAAAGAGAGTCTGACCGGACTGTTCATGCACACAGCGGTAGAGCCCGTAGGCTCCTTCTCCTGCTCCGATCCGTTGTTGAACAAAATATGGAAGGCGACAATGGAAGCCTATCGTAGTAACCTGCACAGTATTCCGACCGATTGCCCGCAGCGTGAAAAGAACGGCTGGACGGCCGATGCGCATGTAGCAATCGACCTCGGCCTGTTAGGTTTCGACGCCATCACCTTGTATGAGAAATGGATGAACGACTTCATTGATAACCAGCGCGAAGCCGGTGAGATCTCCGGTATTATCCCCTCCAGCGGCTGGGGATATGGTGAATGGCCCGGCCCGGTATGGGATGCCGCCATGTTTATCATCCCAAATGCTTTGTATAATTATTATGGTGAGACACGCAGTATCGAGAACCTGTATCCTACGATGTTGCGCTATTTGGATTATTTGAAAGCAAAAGAGAAGGACGGTGGTTACCTGACCTTCGGTTTAGGAGATTGGGTGTACTGGAAGTCTACGACCAATAACACTTATACCTCTACTGCTTATTATTATTTGGATTACACCTTGATGGCCCGTTTCGCCGGACTGTTGGGTAAAGATGCCGCCCCTTATCGGCAGAGAGCCGACGAGTTGAAGGCCTTGGTCAACCGTAAGTTCTTCAATCCCGAAACGGGGGTCTATGCTGAAGGAACCCAGACGGCACAGGCGATTGCCCTCTATTTAGGAATCGTACCGGAAGGTAAGGAGCAGTTGGTCGCCGATAAACTTTGCGAGGTCGTGCGTGCCAACAACCATTTCCTCGATTTCGGCCTGCTCGGAAGCAAGTCTGTTCCGGCCATGCTGACCCGCTACGGCTATGTCGAGGATGCTATGAAGATGATTACGAAGACGGAAGCTCCCTCTTGGGGCTATTGGGTGGAAACGATGGGATATACGACGTTGCCTGAAACCTGGACGTTAAGTCCTGAGTTCCGCGACGCCTCCCTGAATCATGTCTTTATGGGAGATGTCTCTGCTTGGATGATGAATCAGCTTGCTGGTATCAACTACGATGCTGTTGAACCAGGTTTCCGCCATATTCTGATTACGCCTCATTTCGTGGAAAGAGTGAATTGGGCGAAAGGTGAGTATCATTCTGTACGGGGCTTGATTTCGAGCGAATGGAAACGGGAGGGAGGCAAAGTTACTCTTACCGTGACGATCCCGTCCGGCTGTACGGCGGATATCCGTGTCGGCGATAAGACGGAAACAGTCGGGTCTGGTACACATGTGAAAACTTATTAAACGAGAATACCATGAAACATTATTTTCTGTTGTTACTGTTAATCGGATGTATCGCTTCCGGCCATGCTGAATCTGGCTGGAAAGCCCATTGGATCAATACGGAACGTTGTCAGAGCGAGACGAACACCTGGTTGGCTTTCCGTAAAACCGTCCATATAGACAAGGTTCCGCAAACTCTTACCGCCCGCATCGCTGCCGATAGCAAATATTGGTTGTGGATAAACGGTCGCCTGGTCGTCTTTGAAGGCGGGCTTAAACGGGGACCTTCTCCGTATGACACCTACTACGATCCGGTAGAGATAGCTCCTTATTTGCAAAATGGCGAGAATACGATTGCTGTGCTGGTCTGGCATTTCGGTAAAAGCGGATTCAGTCATGTGAACAGTGGTCTGGCTGCCTTGCTGTTTGAAGCTGTCGCTCCTGGTGTCGAGATCGTTTCCGACAAGAGCTGGCAATGCACCGTATATGATGCCTATCAGGATACTGAGGCGCCCTATCCGAATTATCGTTTGCCGGAAAGCAATATCCGTTTCGATGCCAGGATGGAAATGTCCGGCTGGAATCAGCCCGGCTACACAGGCAAGATGCCGAATGCCGAAATTATTTCGTCTGTCGGGGTCGCCCCTTTAGGTAAATTGGTCGAGCGTCCGGTACCCCTATGGAAAGACTATGGCTTGAAACCGTATGTCAGTGTCCGCCGGTCGTCTGCCGGCGATACGCTTTATTGTCGTCTGCCTTATAACAGCCAAGTGACTCCTTATCTGAAAGTGGAAGCTCCTGCCGGCAAGGTGATCCATATCCGGACGGACAACTATGAGGGCGGTTCTCAATACAACGTCCGCGCTGAATATGTCACGCGCGACGGCGTGCAGGAATATGAGAGTTTAGGCTGGATGAACGGTCACGAGATGCAATATATCCTGCCGGAAGGCGTGAAGGTGCTGGATGTGAAATTCCGGGAAACCGGTTACGATACCGAATTTACAGGTTCTTTCAGTTGCAATGATCCGTTCATGAACGAACTTTGGAAACGTTCGGCCCGCACCTTATATATAACGATGCGCGATAGTTATATGGACTGTCCGGACCGCGAACGGGCGCAATGGTGGGGTGACGAGGTGAACGAATTGGGCGAGGCTTTCTATGCCCTTTCTCCCTCTAGCCATAAACTGGCGCTGAAAGGCATCTACGAACTGATGAACTGGCAACGCGAAGACGGTGTGATTTTCGCTCCGGCCCCGGCTGGTAACTGGCGGAAAGAGTTGCCATTGCAAATGTTGGCTTCGGTAGGTTGGTACGGTTTCTATACCCAGTATTATTATAGTGGCGACAGTAGCTTTGTCGCCGGTATTTATGACCGAATGCACCACTATCTGCACGAAGTATGGCAAGTAGATAAGAGCGGCCTGGTTATCGAGCGTGACGGCGATTGGAGCTGGGGTGACTGGGGAGAAAACATCGATATGGGCGTGTTGGTAAATTGCTGGTATTATTTGGCCTTGAAAGCAGAGAAAGCTTTTGCCCTCCAACTTGGAAAAACAGCCGATGCCGATGAGATCGGCCGTATGATGTACAGTATAGGGAAATGCTTCGACACAAAGTTTTGGACAGGATCAGCATATCGCTCTCCCGGCTATAAGGGAGAAACGGACGACCGTGCACAGGCGATGGCTGTCGTTTCCGGTTTAGCTTCCGCTGATAAATATCCTGCTCTGGTAAAAGTCCTGAAGAAGGAATGCCATGCCAGTCCCTATATGGAAAAGTATGTGCTCGAAGCCTTGTTCCAAATGAATGAACCGGCCTTTGCTTTAGAGAGGATGAAGCAACGCTATGCGAAAATGATGGATTATCCTGAATATACGACCTTGTTCGAAGGATGGGGAATCGGTCCGGACGGTTTCGGAGGCGGTACGATCAACCATGCATGGAGTGGTGGCCCTCTTACGTTGCTGAGTCAGAAAGTGTGCGGTATAGAACCTACCTCTCCAGGTTTTCGTTCCTTCAAGGTTTGTCCCCAAATGGGCACTTTGACCGAAGCCTCTGCTACAGTAGATACGCATTTCGGCAAGATAGAGGTGTCGCTGAAACGCAAAGGTAAAAAGATACAGGCCACCCTTTCCGTTCCCGAAGGAACGACAGCCGAAGTCATCTGGCCCGATGGCTCCCGCAAGAATTTCGATCCGGGGCGCCATCAGGCGAAACATGTAGGCCTTAAAGGAAAAAAATAGTACTTTTGTATCATTCTTTCTATTACTCTTCTGCGGGTAAGCCGTGGTAATTTATAAAAACATCTCCCTTTTCGAGAGGAGCGTGGGGCATGTGATCTTCGTATATCGCCTGGCAGCATTTTTGAAGATTGCATGCCTTTTTTGTGTCCTGCTCAAAAAGGGAAATACTGTCAGGCTACTGCAATCGGTAAGTTAACGGGACGGTATATTGTACGCGGACGACTTTTCCGTCTTTCATCTTTCCCGGAGTCCATTTGGGCATCGACTTGACAATCCGTAAGGATTCTTCATCCAATGAGGGATATAAAGCCTGTGTCACTTTGGCGTTTGTGATGCTTCCGTCTTTTTCGATAACGAATGTGACGACTACTTTTCCCTGTTTTCCCTGTTGCTGGGCTTCTGTCGGATATTTTATGTTTTTAGCAAGAAACTGCAATAATGCATTTTGCCCGCCCGGAAATTCCGGCATGATATCACATGTGTCATAAATCTTGTCTTTTTCCGGTGGAAGCGGATTGGCTGCTTCCATTTTGGAAACAGTAGTGGTGGCGAGAGCAGTCGGCTGTTGGATAACCTCTGCTACCTTTTCATTCAAAACACGTGCCATCGCATCGATATTATTGAGCAATAGCAAGCCTGCGGCCATTGGAACCAGTGCCAGGTATTTCACTTTTCTGGCGTTGTTCGTTCTTTTTTTGTTTAACATAGTAATTCTCTTTTTAAGTGGTAAGACACTGAAATTGTTATATAAATTTGCAATAGCCGTATTGGGATGTTTTACTCCGATCAGATGGTACTGGTATTCTTTTTTGTCGAATCCGGCAAGCATGACTTGTTCATCTGCGATAAATTCATGATTTATACCGATCTCTTTCTTTAGCCACCAGGCAAACGGATTTAACCAGCAGGCGATACAGATGATTTCACCAGCCATCATGTCGATCGAATGCCATTGGCGGACGTGTGTTTGTTCATGGATCAAAATGTCATCAAGCCTTTCCCGTTGATGCGGATCGGATGAAATGAAAATCCAGCCGAAAAAGGAGTAGGAGGCTTCCGCTTCCGGAAGGATACAAACTTCGATGCCGTTCAAAGTGATTTTCCTACATTTCCGGTGTAAACGAGAAACAGTGAACAGCTCCGCCAGACATCTGGACAGCAACAGGCCGGCTCCTGCCAGCCAGATAACTTGCATAACCTTGAGCCCGGTTTCTTTCCAGTCGGAGGCGGCTATTTCATTGCTTGCTGTCAGGACTGTTTCTTTAGGTAGCAACCCTGAATAGTAGCCGACTATACCTGCTACACTTGTCTGGGTGGATAACCAGCCGCTTAAATCCGGTAAAGGGTAAAGGAATGCGATCAGGTAAATCGACAATAACACCCCTCTGCGTAACCTGAAGAACGTATCGTCACGGAATAATAGGCGATAACAGATATATAAAAATGCCAACGCCAGATTTACCTTTAGAAAATAGATTAGTATCGGAGTTATCATATTGATATCTTTATAATTGATTATTCTTCCTTTTCGATCTGATCCATCAAGTCCTGCAAATCGCTTTTGGATAATTTACGATCGCGGACAAAGAAGGAAACCATTTCTTTATAAGAACCGGTGAAATAATTTTGTACGACATTCGACATGAAAGTACGCTTGTATTCCGCTTCTTTCACACGTGGAGAAAAGAGTGTAATCGTTCCGAATTTCTTCGGGGTGACGTACTTCTTTTTTTCAAGGTTCCGGACCACCGATGCCACGCTGGTGTAGGGCGGTTTCGGATCGGGCATTTCGTTCAGTATGTCACGGATGAAACATGATCCTAATTTCCAGATATACAACATCACGCTTTCTTCTTGTGCAGTCAGTCTTTCCATTGTCTTGTTGTTTTTTTGAATTTCAGATTACTATCTTTTCGCAAATCTACTTTATTTTAGTAGATAAGGGTACGTGTCTTATGGTAATAATTGTTAATGAGGAAAAAAGGGCTTCTTGCTTCTGGTGTTGTGGAGGATTTCATTTTCATGCCTGTGTGTTTTGATTTGGACTAACGGATCTTTAGGAAAAAAGTACGATAAGAAGAAGGGAGGCGATAAGCCCTGTTCTTGTTTTTCGCTTTTTATTATGTATCTTTGCCCAACAGAATCAAAGAAAAATACTTACCGGATGATAGACTTCAATATGATACCATCTCCCTGTTATGTGATGGAAGAAGAGTTGCTCCGCCGTAATTTGTCACTGATCAAGAGCGTGAAGGAGAGGGCGGGAGTTAATGTAATTCTGGCTTTTAAGGCGTTTGCGATGTGGAAAGCATTTCCGATCGTGCGTGAATATATTCCGTATTCGACAGCAAGTTCGAAGTTTGAGGCCAGGCTGGCTTTTGAAGAGATGGGTAGTCGGGCACATACCTATTCGCCGGCATATACGGAAGCGGATTTCCCGGAGATTTTAAGATACAGCAGTCATGTGACGTTCAATTCGCTTACGCAGTTCGAACGTTTCTATCCGATGGTGCAGGCGGACGGAAACCGGGTATCGTGCGGTCTGCGCATCAATCCTGAATATTCGGATGTCAAAACGGATTTGTATAATCCTTGCGCTCCGGGCTCCCGGATGGGAGTGGTTAGCGACCTTTTGGACGGTCAGTTGCCCGATGGTGTCGAGGGCTTGCATTTTCATACGCTTTGCGAATCGAGTTCGTATGATCTGGAAAAGACGTTGGGAGAAGTGGAAAAGCGTTTCGGCCGTTTCCTGCCGCATATCAAATGGTTGAATATGGGAGGCGGGCATCTGATGACACGAAAAGGCTATGATACGGAACATCTGATCGGGCTGTTGCAGGCGTTCAAGGCCAAATATCCGAACCTCGAAATCATCATGGAGCCGGGAAGCGCATTTGCGTGGCAAACCGGATTTCTGCTGACGACGGTGGTGGATATCGTGGAGAATCATGGTATCAAGACCGCGATCATAGATGCCTCTTTCACTTGCCATATGCCGGATTGTCTGGAGATGCCCTATAAACCGGTGATTCGCGGGGCTATAGAGCCGGAAGAAGGAAAGCCTGTTTATCGTATCGGAGGAAACAGCTGTCTGAGTGGTGACTATATGGGCGATTGGTTTTTCGAGCAACCCTTGAAAGTGGGTGATAAATTGATATTCGAAGATATGATCCATTATACCATTGTCAAAACGACCATGTTCAACGGAATCCCGCATCCATCCTTGGCTTTGTGGAGCAAGGAGGACCGGCTCGTGATGTACAAGGAGTTCGGCTACGAAGATTACAAGGGAAGAATGGACTGAATCAATTGACAATTAATAAAGAAGAGGAATGTCTGGATTGTAAATCAGGTTGTGCAAATAAAATTGTCGATTGTCAATTGTCAATTGTCAATTATTTAGTAATTTAGCGCACTCATTCAGAAAAGAAATAATTAAGCAATAATTAAGGTATGGGTATTTTTAGCTTTTTCAGTAAGGAAAAAAAGGAAACTCTGGACAAGGGGTTATCTAAGACAAAAGAAAATGTATTTTCTAAGATTACCAGAGCCATTGCCGGTAAAAGCAAGGTGGACGACGAAGTGCTGGACAATCTGGAAGAAGTACTGATTACTTCCGATGTCGGAGTAGATACTACACTGAAAATCATATCCCGTATCGAAGACCGCGTAGCCAGAGACAAATATGTGACGACCAGTGAGCTGACAGCGATCCTGCGTGAAGAGATCGCTTCCCTGCTTACAGAAAATCATACGGAAGACCTGGAGTCGTTTACGGTTCCGGAAGACAAGAAGCCGTATGTCATCATGGTCGTAGGCGTGAACGGGGTAGGCAAGACGACCACGATCGGCAAACTGGCTTATCAGTTCAAGAAGGCCGGTAAAAATGTGTATTTGGGAGCAGCCGATACGTTCCGCGCCGCAGCTGTAGAGCAATTGGTGATTTGGAGCGAACGGGTAGGAGTGCCTATCGTGAAGCAGAAGATGGGTTCCGACCCTGCTTCGGTGGCATTTGACACGTTGAGTTCGGCAAAGGCGAACGGGGCGGATGTGGTGATTATCGATACCGCCGGTCGTCTGCATAATAAGATCAATCTGATGAACGAGCTGACCAAGATCAAGAATGTGATGAAGAAAGTGGTTCCCGATGCACCGCACGAAGTCTTGTTGGTATTGGACGGTTCTACCGGACAAAACGCATTTGAACAAGCCAAGCAGTTTACGGCTGCAACCGAGGTGAATGCTTTGGCGGTTACCAAATTGGACGGAACGGCCAAAGGTGGCGTCGTGATCGGTATTTCGGATCATTTCCGTATCCCTGTCAAGTACATCGGCTTGGGAGAAGGAATGGAGGATCTCCAGGTTTTCAATAGAAAAGAATTTGTAAACTCCCTTTTCGGAGAATAAAGGGAGTTGTACCATAATATATGAGGAAAAATAAGGTAGATATTATAACGCTGGGATGTTCAAAGAACCTGGTGGATTCGGAGCAGCTTATGCGCCAGTTCGTGGCGAACGGGTATACCGTCGAACATGACCCCCATAAGATTAATGGTGAAATCGTTGTTGTGAATACCTGCGGTTTTATCGGAGATGCCCAGGAAGAGTCGATTAATATGATACTCGATCTGGGAGAGGCCAAGAAGAAAGGGAAGATCGGTAAATTGTTTGTCATGGGATGTCTTTCCGAACGGTTCTTAAAAGACTTGGAGAATGAGTTGCCGGAAGTCGACCGTTTCTATGGAAAGTTCAATTGGAAAGAACTGTTGAACGATTTGGGTAAATCCTACTACCGGGAATTGGCTGCCGACCGCGTCTTGACGACTCCCCGGCATTACGCCTACCTGAAGATCGCCGAAGGGTGTGACCGTACCTGTTCGTATTGTGCCATTCCGATCAGTACGGGGCGTTACCAGTCCATACCGATGGAAGAGATCGAGAAAGAGGTTCGCCTGCTGGTGAAACAGGGTGTGAAAGAATTTCAGGTAATCGCCCAGGATTTGACTTATTACGGTTTGGATTTGTATAAACGCCATGCGTTGCCGGAACTGGTGGAACGCATCTCCGATATTCCGGGAATGGAATGGATCCGCTTGCATTATGGTTATCCGTCCCATTTCCCTTATGATCTGCTCAGGGTGATGAGCGAACGCGATAACGTTTGCAAATACATGGATATTGCCCTTCAGCATATCAGCGACCCGATGTTGAAGAAAATGCGCCGTAACATCACGAAAGAAGAAACATATGCCTTGATACGCCGGATGCGGGAAGAAGTACCCGGCATCCATTTGCGTACGACCTTGATGGTTGGCCATCCAGGGGAAACCGAGCAGGATTTTGAAGAACTGGTCGAATTCGTAAAAGAAGCCCGTTTCGAACGTATGGGCGCCTTTGCTTACAGTCATGAGGAAGGGACCTATTCGTTTAAACATTATACCGATGATGTCGATCCGGAAGTCAAACAAGACCGTTTGGATTATCTGATGCGTATACAGGAAGGCATTTCGGCCGAAGTGAACGGTTCCAAGATCGGAAAGGTATTCAAGGTGATGATCGATCGGGAAGAAGAAGATTTCTATGTCGGCCGTACGGAATTCGACTCGCCGGAGGTCGACCCGGAAATACTTGTTTCTAAAGAGAAGCTGTTGATTCCCGGAATGTTTTATAACGTGCGGATTGACGATGCGCAAGCTTTCGACCTGTATGGAAGCGTACTTTAATTTGACATAAAAACTGCAAAGATGTTTGTCGGTTTACGAAAAAATAACTAATATAGCTGCATAATCTATTAATGGACGCGGATATGAAAAATAAGGAACTGGTTACTGAACTTGCCGCCCGTATGGGTTGGACTGCGCAGGAAGTTACTGAAACGCTTTCTGTCCTGAGTTCCGTCGTCAGTTCGCGTCTGGTAGATAACGACACCATATATTTGCAGGGCTTCGGTCAGTTTGAGGTGAAAAAAAAAGCGGAACGGATCTCTGTCAATCCTTCAAACGGAAAACGGTATTTAGTCCCCCCAAAACTTGTCCCGGTGTTCAAACCCGGAACGACCGTCAAGAATAAACTTAAAGAATTAGGCGACCATGAATAACCGGCTGGCGATACAGGATCTGGCCGGTCTGTTGGCCGAATATACAGGTAAGGACAAGAATAGTTCCGAGCGCTTTTTGAGAGAATTCATAGCGGTCGTGTCGGAAGGTGTCTATACGGATAAACTGGTAAAGGTCAAGGGGCTCGGTACTTTTAAGATCATTCCGGTGGAGAAGCGTGAAAGCATTCATGTGAATACGGGTGAACGTTTTGTAATCCCGGAACATTACAAGTTTTCCTTCCTGCCGGACAAGGAACTGCGGGAACTTGTCAATAAACCGTTCTCTTTTTTTGAAACGACCGAACTGCGGGAGAATGTCGATTTTACCGATATGGATGTCGTGTTGGACGAACCGGACATAAAAGAGACGGAAGACGAATCGATTGAGGAGATGATACCGGAAGAGAAACATCTTCCCGAAGAAGAACCTGTTGTCTTTTCAGAAGAAGAACCTGCCGGGCAGCCCGAAGATGAAGGGATGGATACCCTTGAACCGGTTGTGGACGAACGTTCAGATAGTTCCGGACCTGACAGTCCGATCGAAGAGGTAGAAACTGGTCCGGATGCGGAAAGAAAGAAGCCCCGCACGAAGCGGATTGCCGTTGTTTCTATGTTTGTATTCCTTCTTATGCTATTCAATATCGGGCTTTACCTGAATCGCACGTACTTTTTCGAAAAGGAAAAAGAGCCCTTGAGGATTGATACGGTCTTTCCCAAAGGAGAGACTGTTGCGACCGAAGCCGTTCCGGATACGACAATCGTTTTTGCCAATGAAGATTCCTCCCAGACTGTGGGTGAAACAACGGTGGAAAATCCGGAAGTTGAACCCGAAGCCGTTTCGCCTAAAGTCATTGCCCGTGTCAAGATCGAGCCGGGAAGCCGCCTGACGCTGATCTCGTTGAAATATTACGGAAGCAAATTGTTCTGGGTATATCTGTATGAATATAACAGAGCTGTCATAACGGACCCGAATAACGTGCCTATCGGTACTGTGATCGAGGTGCCTGCACCGGAAATGTACGGCATCGACCGTCGTGATCGTTCTTCCATTGAAAAAGCCGCTGCCCGCCAGACTGAGATACTGAGTGGCAAACTGTAATAAAAACTCTCTCTCTTAAGTAAAATAAAACAAAATAGTTCTGTGCAGGTTAGTATTATTTAACTGCGAAAGTGCAGAATACGAATTTAACATTTCTAATTTTGTGCATCTTAAAAAAAGCAAGTAAAAAATAGTAACAATATAATTGAAAAAAATCTATGAGTCAGACAGTAGACATTCGTGAGTTGAACGAGCGAATTGAAAGTAAAAGTTCGTTTGTGAACATGATTACGATGGGTATGGACCAGGTAATTGTTGGACAGAAACATTTGGTTGAATCATTATTGATCGGTCTGCTTTCAGATGGCCATATCCTGCTGGAAGGTGTGCCAGGATTGGCAAAGACATTGGCCATTAAGACACTGGCATCATTGATCGATGCGAAGTATAGCCGTATCCAGTTCACGCCGGACTTACTGCCGGCTGACGTGATCGGTACGATGATTTATAGTCAGAAAAGCGAAGAATTCCAAGTCAAACAAGGTCCAGTCTTCGCTAATTTTGTATTGGCGGATGAAATCAACCGTGCTCCGGCAAAGGTGCAGAGTGCCCTTCTGGAAGCAATGCAGGAACGCCAGGTGACAATCAGCGAAAATACATACAGATTGCCGTCTCCTTTCTTGGTAATGGCGACCCAGAACCCGATCGAGCAGGAAGGAACCTATCCGCTGCCTGAAGCACAGGTAGACCGTTTCATGCTGAAGGTCATCATCAACTATCCGAAGAAAGAAGAAGAAAAGTTGATTATCCGTCAGAATATCTCCGGAGTGAAGCCGGACATCAAACCGATCCTGACGAAGGAAGAGATCCTCGAAGCCCGTAAGGTTGTCCGTGAGGTTTATCTGGACGAAAAGATCGAACGCTATATCGTAGACATTGTGTTTGCTACCCGCTTCCCGCAGGAACATGGTTTGGCAAACCTGGCTAACATGATCTCCTTCGGAGCCTCTCCGCGTGCGTCCATCAGTTTGGCGCTGGCTGCCCGTGCGTATGCCTTTATCAAACGCAGAGGATATGTGATCCCCGAAGATATCCGTGCCGTATGCCACGACGTGATGCGTCACCGTATCGGTTTGAGCTACGAAGCGGAAGCCAATAACCTGACCTCCGAAGAGGTGATCAGCGAAATCCTGAACAAAGTCGAAGTCCCTTAAATAGTTGAAAGTTGAGAGTTGAGAGTTGAAAGTTGCGTAAGCAGCCCGTTTTTAGCTCTCCTTATTAACTCTCAACTTTCAACTCTCAACTTTCAACTGAATAATATGGAAACAAGTGAACTATTAAAGAAGGTTCGACGGATTGAGATAAAGACGCGCGGCTTGTCACGCAATATTTTTGCTGGGCAATACCATTCGGCGTTCAAAGGGCGCGGTATGGCGTTCAGCGAAGTGCGCGAGTATCAATACGGAGACGATATCCGTGATATTGACTGGAACGTGACCGCACGTTACGTCCGCCCATACGTGAAGGTGTTCGAAGAAGAACGGGAGCTGACGGTGATGTTGCTGATCGACGTGTCGGGCAGCAGGGACTTCGGTTCCGTGAATGTAATGAAGAAAGAAGTCATTACGGAGATCGCGGCGACACTGGCTTTCTCGGCTATCCAGAACAACGACAAGATCGGTGTGGTGTTCTTCTCCGACAAGATAGAGAAATTCATTCCTCCTCAGAAAGGGAAGAAGCACATCTTGTATGTCATTCGCGAACTGATCGACTTCCAGCCGGATAAAAAACAGACCAACATTGCACAGGCATTGAAATATCTGACTAATGCGATCAAGAAGCGCTGTACGGCTTTCCTGATCTCCGACTTTATCGACAAAGACGGTTTCAAGGAGGCCTTGACCATCGCCAACCGCAAGCATGACGTGGTGGCCATACAGGTGTATGACCGCCGCGAGACGGAACTTCCGGCTGTTGGGCTGATAAAGATCAAGGATGCGGAAACCGGACAGGAGCGCTGGATAGACAGCTCGTCCGCCCGTGTACGGGCCGCCTACAAGGAATGGTGGGACCGCCGACAGGCTGCCATGAGCGATTCATTCAAGAAATGTCGTGTCGATTCGGTCTCCATCCGTACGGAAGATGATTATGTGAAAGCATTGATTGCTCTTTTTGACAAACGTAATTAAAGCAAACAAATGAAATTAATAAAGAAAAGCATTCTGTTACTTGCACTTGCCGGTGGAACATTCCTGTCCGGCGGGAAAGCGTATGCGCAGCAGACGCTCGTTGACGTTCGTGTCGACTCTGCCGCCATACTGATCGGAGAGCAGACTGTTTTACATTTGACGGTAACGGCAGACAAAGATAAGGCCGTCCAGCTTGTCATCCCACGTGACACGTTGATGGCAGGAGTGGAGGTGCTGGAAATTCCGAAAGCGGACTCCACCTTGATCGAAAACGACCGCCTGCTGATCGAGCAGGACTTGCTGGTGACCTCTTTCGACTCTTCTCTATATTTGTTGCCCCCGTTTATGGTGATCGACGGGGCGGATACCGTTTACTCCAACCAAGTGGCCTTGAAGGTGTCGACGGTTCCTGTCAATGCCGACAAACCGGAGGAGTTTTACGATATTAAAAACGTCTGGAAGCCGCCTTTTGTATTGGCCGATTACTATCCCTGGATATTCGGTGTGTTGCTGACTCTGTTCCTGATCTGTGTGGTTGCCTATGTGATCAAACGTATGCGTAACCGTCAGTCCATCCTACCGTTCAAGAAGCCGGAACCAAAACTTCCGCCTCACGAACAGGCGATCAAGGAACTTGACGAGATCAAGCAGCAGAAGCTCTGGCAACAGGGGCGTAGCAAGGAGTATTATACATTGATTACGGATACGTTGCGTCGTTATATTGTGGATCGTTTCGGTATCAATGCTATGGAAATGACTTCCGGTGAGATACTCGATATCATCCGTAAGCAGCAGGAGGCGACTTCTGTCTATGAAAGCCTGAAGCAGATCATGCAACTGGCCGATTTCGTGAAGTTCGCGAAGATGAATCCGCTACCCGATGAAAACGACTTGAGTTTGATGAACGCTTATCTGTTCATTAACCAGACGAAGGAGGAAGAGATTCCCGTTCCCGGAGAAGGTGAAAAGGCTGAAGGTGAAGTAAAGTCTGTAGAAAAGAATGATTCAAATATAAGTAAAGAATAAGATGATATTTGCAAATCCTACATATCTGTATTTGTTATTGTTGCTGATCCCGATGATCGGATGGTACGTCTACAAACTGAGCAAGAATCAGGCGAGTTTGCAGGTGTCGTCTACGGAAGGTTTCGATGCTCCGGGAGTAAGCTCCTGGAAAGTCTGGCTCAGGCATGTCCCTTTCATTTTGCGTATGGCGGCGGTAGCTGTCCTCGTCGTGATATTGGCGCGTCCGCAGTCGACCAACAGTTGGCAGAACTCTTCGACGGAAGGTATCGACATCGTGCTGGCAATGGATATCTCGACCAGTATGATGGCGCAGGACTTGAAACCGAACCGTCTGGAAGCATCCAAAGATGTGGCGTCCGCTTTCATCAACGGCCGTCCGAACGATAATATCGGTTTGGTCGTGTTTGCGGCGGAGAGTTTCACGCAATGCCCGTTGACAACCGACCATACGGTCTTGCTGAACCTCTTCAAGGATGTCCAGCCGGGTATAATCCAGGATGGGACGGCGATCGGTCTGGGGTTGGCGAATGCTGTCAGCCGTATCAAGGATAGCCAGGCCAAGTCGAAAGTGATTATCTTGTTGACGGATGGTGTGAACAACCAGGGCGAGATCGCTCCGGTGACGGCTGCCGAGATAGCCAAGACGTTCGGGGTCCGTGTCTATACGATCGGTGTCGGAACGCAGGGCAAGGCTCCTTATCCGTTCCAGACGGCCTTCGGTGTCCAGTATATGGATGTCGATGTGGAGATCGACGAGCCGACCCTGAAGCAGATTGCCGCTACGACCGGCGGACAGTATTTCCGTGCGACGGATAATGCCAGCCTGAAGGAGATCTATTCGGAAATCGATAAGATGGAGAAGACGAAGATCAGCGTGCAGGAATACAGTAAAAAGCAGGAAGAGTACAAGAATTGGGCGATCCTGCTGTTCTCGCTGTTGCTGGTCGAGATATTATTGAGAAATACATTGTTAAGAAATATACCGTAAATATAAAAGGCTTATGTTTCGTTTTGCACATCCGGACTTTTTATACTTGCTCTTCTTGCTTCCCGTACTGGTTGCATTCTATGTGTATGCAATCGTCTTGAAAAAGAAGGCAATCAAGAAATATGGTAATCCCGAATTGTTGGCAGAGTTGATGCCGGAGGTTTCTCCCAAGCGTCAGCATCTGAAGTTTTGGCTGTTGTTCGGAGCCATCACGATGGTTATCATAGTTATGGCCGGACCGCAGTTCGGCTCCAAACTGGAGACAGTGAAGCGTCAGGGAGTGGAGATCATGGTTTGTCTGGACGTATCCAATTCGATGTTGGCAGAAGATGTCTCGCCGGATCGCCTGTCCAAGGCCAAGCAGATGTTGTCCAAGCTGACTGACGGCTTTTCTAATGATAAGGTCGGACTGATCGTTTTCGCAGGAGATGCTTTCACGCAGCTTCCTATCACTTCCGATTATGTCTCGGCCAAGATGTTCCTTTCATCCATCAACCCGTCGATGGTGTCGACACAAGGTACGGCTATCGGCGCAGCTATCAACCTGGCGATGCGTTCCTTTACACCGAGCGAGACATCGGACAAGGCGATTATCCTGATCACCGATGGCGAGAACCACGAAGACGATGCCGTGAAAGCCGCTGCCGCAGCAGCAGAAAAAGGCATTCATGTAAACATTGTCGGCATGGGTGATCCGAAAGGTTCTCCGATCCCGGTGGACGGTAGCAACAACTACATGAAGGATAAGGATGGGAATGTGGTGATCACGAAACTAAATGAAGAGATGTGTCAGGAAATTGCGGCTGCCGGCCATGGGACGTATGTCCGTGCCGACAACACCAATTCAGCGCTTCGTGCACTTCAAAAGGAGATCGATAAAATGAATAAATCGGAACTGGACAGCAAAGTCTATTCGGAATATGACGAACGTTTCCAGACGTTTGCCTGGATCGCATTGATTCTGCTTTTAGTGGATTTCATGACGCTGGACCGCAAGAACCGTGTATTCAAAAAAGTAAAATTATTCTCTTAAAATGCTATGGATAAGATGAAACGTATGCGAAAATCGATTATATGGATGGCGGCATTCATGTTCTGCTGCGGGGCTGTGTTTGCCCAAAAGGCGGAACGTAAGAATGTGCGGGAGGGGAATAAATTTTATGAGACGGAAAAGTTTACCGAGGCGGAAATCGCCTACCGGAAAAGTTTGGAAGTGAACCCGCGTTCGTCCGAAGGAACTTATAACCTGGGGAACGCTTTGTATAAGCAGAAGAAATTCCCTGAAGCTGCTGAGCAGTACCAGTTGCTAGCCGGACAGGGGGAGAAGATGATCGAAACGCCCGAAGGTAAAGCTCGCTTGGCTGAGATTTACCATAATGTCGGAAATATTGGCATGCAGAGTAAAGAGTATGCCAAAAGTGTCGAAGCTTATAAACAATCTTTGCGCCTGAATCCGAAAGATGATGAAACACGTTATAATTTGGCTTTGGCACAAAAGTTGTTGCACGATCAGCAGAATCAGCAGAATGAAGATCAAAATCAGGATCAGAACGAGGACAAGAAGGAAGATCAGGATAAACAGGATCAACAGCAGCAGAACCAAGATCAGCAACAACAGCAGGATGATAAGAAGCAGGATAAGACACAGGAACAACAGCCGCAGCAGCAGGAACAGATGAGCAAGGATAACGCTCAACAGATGTTGGATGCCTTCCTGCAGGATGAAAAAGACACTCAGGAGAAGGTGAAGAAAGCGCAGGCTCAACAGCAACAGCGTCGTCGCACGGATAAGGAGTGGTAAACGGAAATTGAAAATTAAGAATTAAAAATTAAAAATAAGGATTGAGGAATGAGGAAATTAGTTTTCTTATTTGTTCTCTTTGCAACTTTCGGAGTGGTAGCCAGAGCGGCGGATGTGACGTTCAAGGCTTCTGCTCCGGAAGCTGTTGTTATGGGAGAAACTTTCAGATTGTCGTACACGGTGAATGCGGAAGGTAGGGATATACGTGTACCGGAAATACCGGACTTTGAGGTATTGATAGGTCCGTCTACTTCCACAAATATGAGTACCCAGATCATTAACGGTAAAATGACAACCGAAACGTCATTGACGTTCACCTATATCCTCCAACCGAAGAAAGAGGGTACTTTCAATATCGCACCGGCAACAATCAAGGTCAAAGGTGCCAATTACACATCTAACGCATTAGTGATAAAAGTGCTTCCTCCCGATAAGGCGGAAGAGGCAACCAAAGGCGGTTCGACCGGTACTGGTATCAGTAAGGACGATGCTTTTCTGACAATCGATGTTTCTAAACGGAATGTATATGAACAGGAAGGTATTTTGGTTACATTTAAATTGTATGTAAGAAAAGATATCGGAGGGATCGACCAGCCTAAATTCCCCGAATTTACAGGTTTCCTTGCCCAAGAGGTAGAATTGCCGCAAAATAAGCAACTGGTAATGGAGAACTATAAGGGAAAGAACTACGGGACTGCCATTATAAAACAGACGGTGCTGTACCCTCAGCGTTCAGGGAAGATTACGATCCCTTCCGGAAAACTGGATATTGTTTTACGTGTGCCCGGACCGGCCAGACAGAGAAGCAGTGTATTCGATGATTTCTTCGGTTCGTCGTCTTATATAGATGTAAAGAAAGAATTGACAACGCCCCCTGTAACGATCGATGTCAAGCCGTTGCCGTCGGGTAAACCGGCGTCGTTCTCCGGTGCGGTAGGCAATTTCACAATGACCTCCAGCATCAGTTCCAATAATGTAAAGACAGATGATGCCGTTACCGTGAAGGTGAAGATTTCCGGTAATGGAAACATCAAGCTGGTAAAGAATCCGGAAGTCGCTTTCCCGAACGATTTCGACGTTTATGATCCGAAGGTGGAAGTGGACATCAAGACTACCGCGGCAGGAACTTCCGGAACGAAGACGATCGAATATATGGCCATCCCGCGTTACGCAGGCGATTTTGAAATTCCGGCTATCGCATTCTCTTATTTCGATACGAAGACCGGTTCCTATAAGACAATTACATCCGAACCATACAAACTTCACGTAGAGCAGGGCAAGGGGGGTGGAACATCTTCTCCTGTCGTTTCTAACTTCAGCAACAAGGAGAGTGTTAAATACCTGGGTAAGGATATCCGTTATCTGAAAGTGAACGGCATTCATTTTGTTCCGAATAATGAACTGTTCTTCGGCTCATTCATGTACTATATGTGCTATCTGATTCCGGCAATCCTGTTCATTGTCTTCTTTTTCATCTACCGCAAGCAGGTGAAGGAAAATTCCAACCTGGCATTGGTCCGTACGAAGAAAGCCAATAAGATGGCGGTAAGACGTCTGAAAAATGCCGGCAAGCTGATGAAGGAAAACAAGAAAGAAGAATTCTATGACGAAGTGCTTCGTGCCTTGTGGGGCTACTTAAGCGACAAGTTGAGTATACCTCAGGCCAACCTGACAAAGGATAATGTCGAAACGGAACTGGCAAAGTATGGTGTGGATGACGCTTTGATTAAAGAATTTATGGATATCCTGAACACTTGCGAGTTTGCCCGCTATGCTCCGGCACAGGCTTCGGATGCAATGGATAAGCTATATGAACAGACAGTGGATGCCATTGGTAAAATGGAAAATACAATTAAAAAGTAACGCGATGAAGATGAATATAAATATGAAAAAGATCGTATTCTTTCTGCTGGTTCAATTCGTTACCTTAGGGGCATTTGCTCAAGAGGCGACGATTAAAGAGGCGGAAGTTGCCTATACGAAAGAAGACTATGGCAAGGCTATCGAACTCTACGAAGGGCTTCTGAAAACGCATGGCGAATCGGCTGAGATTTACTATAACTTAGGTAATGCCTATTATAAGGAGAACAAGATTGCCCCGGCCATCCTGAATTACGAGCGGGCTTTGCTGTTGGATCCGGGAGACGGGGATATCCGTTTCAATTTGCAGCTGGCACGTCAGAAGTCTGTAGACAAGATCGAGCCGGTGGGCGATTTCTTCCTGCACCGTTGGTTCGACAAGGTTCAGAACATGGGGGCTGCCGATTCGTGGGCGCAAATCGGTATTGTTTGTTTTATCCTTTTTATCGGCTGTCTGATCCTGTTCTTCTTCTCCAAGTGGATTCATTTGAAGAAGATCGGGTTTTATCTGGGGCTGGTATTCTTGGTGTTGGTCATCTTTGCCAATATCTTTGCCGGCAACCAGAAGGACGAGCTGGTAAACCGGAAGAGCGCGATCGTGTTTGCTCCGACAGTGACAGTGAAAAGTTCTCCCGATGCAAGCGGAACCGACTTGTTTATTCTGCATGAAGGAACGAAGGTCTCTATCAAGAGCAAGTTGGGAGACTGGAATGAAATAGAAATGGAAGATGGAAATGTAGGATGGATGCCCAGCAAAGACATGGAAATCATTTAGGATTTGTGATTTATAACTTATGATTTATCATTGACGCATAAATTATAAATCACAAATCACAAATCTCCTTTTTCAATGGTTGAGAAAATACTAATTTACGAACGCGACGCGTTCTTTGCGCTTAACGGCAGCGACTCTGCTTTTCTGGATCGTTTTATGTGGATTTTCACAGGAAAGGCAGTTTGGCTGCCGTTAGCCTTTCTGATCCTGTTGGTTCTGATTTATAAAAAGAACTGGCGTGAGTCATTATTGATCCTATTGGCGATCGTATTGGTCGTTACGCTGTGCGACCAGTTTGCCTCTCACGTCTGTAAGCCTGTCTTCACACGTTTCCGCCCGACTCACCATCCTGATTTTATGGATCAGGTGAAAACTGTTTTCGGATACCGGGGGGGGCTCTACGGATTTATTTCCAGCCATGCTGCGAACGCTTTCGGTTTTGCGACTCTTATGGCATTGATCATGCGGGATAAGTTGTTCGGCTGGACAATCTTTTTCTGGGCGGTTCTTACCGCTTATACACGGGTTTATCTCGGGGTTCATTTCATTTCGGATATCGTGCCGGGTGCTATTTCGGGTGTGTTCTTCGGTTATCTGGTCTACAAGCTCTATTCTTTCAGTCGTTCGAAATTACTTCCTGTGGGGGTGAATAAAGGGGAACCGCTGTATTCGAAGAAACGTATCCGTCTCATCGTCTATGCAATATATGTGACGGTCCTGATCATTATTATTTTTAATGTGCCGCTTGCGGCTTGCCTGCAAAAGTGATACATGTCGTAAAGCATATTTATTTACACGGAATAATTTTGTTGCTGTAATTTATAATGACTAAGTTAGTGGCATGAAATTAAACAAAGTAATTAACCTTCAAAATAAGGAAGCCATGACAAAAACTATTACATTTAATGAACTTCGCAGACTGAAAGACAGCCTGCCTGACGGAAGTACTCACCGTATTGCTGATGAACTGGGAATCTCTGTTGAAACAGTTCGCAACTATTTCGGCGGGCATAATTTTAAAGATGGCAAAAGTTGTGGAATACATATTGAACCGGGACCAGACGGAGGCTTGGTAGTATTGGACGATACCACAATATTCGAGCGTGCTTTGCAGATACTTGCTGAAAACGAGGAAGTGTCGGAAGCACAGCAAGCGTAAAGAAATTCATTTTACAAAGAAATCCCATAGCTGAATCTGAAAAGACGCTGTGGGATTTTTTTTCTCAACATTTAGTGATTTCCGATTGTTTAATTTATAAAAACACACGAGTATGGAAGATAAATTAGTAACGTTAGCGATTCACACGTTTGAGAAAGCTCAGATTCTCAAAACGATGCTTGAAACAGAGGGGATTGAAGTTTACATACACAATGTGAACCAAATCCAACCGGTAGTTTCGGCTGGTGTACGTGTGCGAATTAAAGAAAGCGATCTGCCTCATGCCTTGCGTATCATCGAAGACAGTAAATGGCTTAGCGAGGATGCCGAACAAGAGGAAAAAGCCGGTCATCAGGAAAAGAAGATATTGATACCGATAGACTTTTCCGACTATTCTATCAAAGCGTGTGAATTGGGAATCAACTATGCCCATAAAGTCGGAGCCGAAGTGATGATCATGCACGCTTATTTCAGCCCTTATTTCCCGTCTGCTATTCCGATGGGCGACACATTGGCTTATCAGGTGAACGAGGAAGAGACAGCGCAGAATGTCCTGAAGCGTGTCCAGATCGATATGGAAAACATCTGTACATTGATCAACCGCAAGATACACTCTGGTGAACTTCCTAAAGTGAAATACAATTATGTGCTCCGCGAAGGTTTGCCGGAAGAAGAGATCATTGCCTATAGCAAGGAATATCATCCGTCATTGATCGTGATGGGGACTCGTGGAAAGAGCCAGAAAGATATGGACCTGATCGGCAGTGTCACGGGTGAAGTGATCGAGGTGAATAAGGTTCCTGTCCTGGCCATTCCCGAAAATGTGCCTTTTGAAGATTTGAGCGAAGCTAAAAATATAGCTTTTGCCACTTCCTTCAATCAACGCGACTTGGTGGCATTCGATGAGTTTATGGAAATCATCAAACCGTACAATGCCCACATTCATTTGTTCAATATCTCGACAAGTAAGAACGAATGGAATGAAATACGGCTGACCGGAGTCAACGAGTATTTCAAGAAGCAGTATCCGCAAGCACATATCACCCATACGGTGCTGGCCGACGGCGACCTGTTGCTGGCAATCGAAAAGTTTGTGCGGGACGAACATATCGACGTGATAGCGCTCAGTACCTATCGCCGGAATATCCTGGCACGTATGTTCAATCCTTCGATCGCCCGTAAGATGCTGTTCCATACCGACACGCCGTTGCTGGTGATGCATGCATAGGTCATGGTGAAACAGTTGGTGTTTACTACTAAACGGTAGATGACACGGGACATCCGGATAAACGTAGATTTTAGGGATCTACGTTTATCCGGGTAATCTATATAAAAGTTTTGCAAAACAACTATCATACTATCATAATTGAATTTATATGCTTGTAAAGCAGTAGGTTATTTTATGATAGTTCCTGTTTTCAACTATCATTCATCTATCATAACCATCATAGTTAAAAACAATAAAGCATTATATGTCAATCTTCTATCAAATTCCAGATATCTTCTGAAGCTGATACAAAATAGATTAAATAGGCTCGTTTTTTCATGAAGACAAGCTGTTCTTTTACCAAAAACAACTTGAAAAGTTTCTTCAGACCCGGGTGGAAGGGCATGGGAGATCCGGGTGTGGAAGAGGTGGAGACCCGGATCTGCGTGAAACCGAAACGGGGATGTGGAGCTGTTTATCTGCCTTGTTTGAGGAGATTTTATGCACTGTTTCTCAAAAAATGAAGCCGACTCTTTTAAGGGTCGGCTTCATTTTTATTCTTCCACTTGCACCTTTACAATCACTTTGCGGATATTACCTTGGCCGATACCGGGAGCATGGCCATCTTCGGGGAAATAGATGGCGAACTGTCCCGGATAGATCTTGGTGTAGGCTGTAGGACGGTCGATATAGAAAGCGATGTCTTTTTGCTCGTTATAAGGAGTTGATTCTTCCTGCAGCTCACATCCCGGTTTCCAACCGATTTTCTCCACACCTAACAGAGGCATTTGGATGTCGATGTATTTTTTGTGTGTTTCGATAGCGGCATCTTTCTTTTCCTTGCCAAAGATACTGACAACGCTTACATATAAGCGAGAACCATCCAGTTCATGCTTACCATCTTCCACTTTAGAGAAGTCTGTAGATTTTAGATAGTCGAATGCTTTTTTGAATAGAGGATGCAGGCATTCGATTTTTTTTGTGTTGTTTAATGAATCAAGTATCATACGTCTTATTATTTAATTCGTTCATTCGTTTGATTATTGGCAAAGGTCGTATATTCGAATGTTAAATAATAGCCTTTATCTGCAAATAATTCTATTAAAATCAAAGAATATTTATTTGGCTACAAAATAACCGAATAAACCGTATCTTTGTTATACTAATGAAACAAATTTGACATTTAAACACGATATGAGAGAAACAGAAACGAAGGTATTGCCTGTTCTTGAAATGAGTTGTGCCGTCTGTGCGGGCAACGTGGAGAGTACGGTGCAGGCATTATCTGGTGTGGAGAAGGCAAGCGTGAATTTCGCTGCTGGTACATTGACGGTAACTTATAATCCGTCCGTTATCACTTTGGAGGTTATGCAAGCTGCTGTGCAGGCTGCTGGATATGATCTGATAGTCGAAGCCGAGGACCCTGTAGCCATGCAGGAAGAGAAAGCTCGAATGCATTATAAGATATTGAGGAGGAATACCATAGGAGCATGGACGTTGTCTATCCCGTTGGCGCTTTTAGGGATGGTGTTCATGCATGTACCGTTTGGAAACTGGATCATGATGGTGTTGGCTTTGGCTATTATGATCTTTTTCGGACGTTCGTTCTATGTGAACGGTGTGCGGCATGCCCTCAAGGGAAAAGCCAATATGGACACATTGGTCGCACTTAGTACTTCGATAGCTTTCCTGTTCAGCCTTTTCAACACCTTATGTCCCGGATTTTGGCTGGGAAAAGGACTGGAACCACATGTTTATTATGAGGCTTCAGGTGTGATCATCGCGTTCGTCTTGTTAGGCAAACTGATGGAGGAGCGGGCTAAGAACAGTACCTCTTCAGCCATAAAAGGATTGATGGGAT
Source organism: Parabacteroides sp. MSK.9.14 (assembly GCF_019041495.1). Taxonomy (NCBI): domain Bacteria; kingdom Pseudomonadati; phylum Bacteroidota; class Bacteroidia; order Bacteroidales; family Tannerellaceae; genus Parabacteroides; species Parabacteroides sp. MSK.9.14. The sequence goes on along the minus strand of NZ_JAHPXO010000013.1, from coordinate 61,832 downwards.
TACAGCCTAAAACAGCTCGTTTGGTAACGGACGGTAGAGAAGAGGAGGTGCCTATTTCGAATCTTCAGGTCGGTAATGTAGTCAGTGTACGGCCGGGCGAAAAGATTCCAGTGGACGGGACGCTTTTACAGGGGAGCTCTTCGGTGGACGAAAGTATGCTAAGCGGAGAGCCGATTCCGGTGGAGAAAAATGCCGGTGACCGAGTGTTGGCCGGAACGATCAACCAGAAAGGCGCTTTTACGATGGAAGCGACAAGTGTCGGAGGTACGACCGTATTGGCCCAGATCGTGCAGATGGTTCAATCGGCGCAGGGAAGTAAGGCCCCCGTTCAGCGGATTGTAGACAAAATAAGTGGTATATTTGTACCGGTCGTCGTATTGCTTTCGTTTCTCACCTTTGTTTGTTGGTTGGTGATAGGAGGAGAAAGTTATTTTTCATATGCATTGCTATCTGCCGTTTCGGTGCTGGTTATTGCTTGCCCGTGTGCGTTGGGATTAGCTACGCCGACTGCCTTAATGGTCGGAATGGGAAAAGGGGCCGAACAGCATATCCTGATTAAGGATGCCTTCGCTTTGGAAAATCTATGCAAGGTTGATACGGTTGTTTTGGATAAGACCGGAACATTGACGGAAGGTGTGCCGGTTGTCACGGATTCGTATTGGATTTCAGATGACAATATCCGTTATTTGGATGTCTTGTACACAGCGGAGCAGAAATCCGAACATCCTCTGGCATCCGCTATTCTCTGTTGGTTGGAAGAATCCGGTGCAAAGGTCTGTGAGGCAGAAAATTTCGAGAGCCTGACGGGACGTGGCGTACGCATTCAGGTCGAAGGAGTTACCTACTGGGTGGGGAGCCAGGGATTGCTTGACATATTTCAGGCTGGTATTCCGGAAAAGGTACGGAAGCAAATCGGGCAATGGCAGGAAGATGGGCAAAGTGTTGTTTTTTATGGTCAGGAAACCCGCCTATTGGCAGTTCTGGCGATCTCGGACCGTATCAAGCCGACTTCTGCAGAAGCCGTTAAGGAACTGAAAAAGCAGGGAATAGAAGTACATCTTCTGACGGGCGACGGTGTCCGGACAGCCGAACGGGTTGCCGCAACCTTGGATATCGGTTATTATAAGGCGGAAGTGATGCCGAACGATAAGGAGGAATATATCATATCTTTACAGCAGCAAGGTAAGAAAGTGGCGATGGTCGGCGATGGCATTAACGACTCGCAAGCGCTTGCACGGGCCGATGTCAGCATCGCGATGGGAAAAGGAACTGATATTGCAATGGATGTGGCTATGGTTACGCTTATCACGTCCGACCTGTTGCTGCTTCCCGGTGCGATCCGTTTGTCCAAACAGACAGTCCGCCTGATTTATCAGAACTTGTTTTGGGCATTTATATATAATGTAATCGGTATCCCATTGGCTGCGGGCGTTTTGTTCCCGATAAACGGACTGCTGTTGAATCCGATGCTGGCGAGTGCAGCAATGGCTTTCAGTTCCGTCTCAGTGGTATTGAATAGTTTAAGATTGAAATTCATGAAATGAAAAAAATTATGATTTATGAATTATAATTTCATGGCAATATCCCTATTTTTGTATTCATAAATCATAAATCGTAACAGCTATGGCAACAATAAAATTTAAAACGAATGCAAAGTGTGGTGGATGTGTAGCGGCAATAGGTGCAAAGCTCAATACATTGATGGCTTCGGATGACTGGTCGATTGATTTGGCCGATCCGAATAAGGTGTTGGAAGTGAAAGTTGATCTTGCTCCTGCTATTGTGATTGCAGCAGTAAAAGAGGCCGGGTTCAAGGCCGAACAATTATAAGCGGATGGCTGCCAGGCAACGACAAACATATGGTGAAGAGGTTGCCAATGTCTTGACACATGGTGCCGGAATGCTTTTTGGAATGACCGCTATCATTATTTTGATGATGGCGGCTATCCGAAGTGGAAATCCTTGGGCGATCGGCAGTTTTGCTGTTTATGTCGTTTGTATGACACTTTCGTATGTGACGTCTACATTTTACCATGCTTCGACCCGTGCACGACAGAAAAGACTCTTGCGGCGGTTCGATCATGGTGCGATTTATTTGCATATTGCGGGAACTTATACGCCCTTTACGTTGCTGGCCCTCCGGCAGGAAGGTTATTGGGGTTGGTCACTATTCGCCGTCATATGGATCGCGGCAGTGGCAGGTGTCTGGCTGAGTTTCAGGAAGATGAGAAAGAAAGACCATCTGAAAACAGTTTGTTATCTGGCAATGGGTTGGGTAGTCATAATTGCTTTTAAACCCTTGTTGCATGTCTTTCGTGAAACCGGTTCGATGGATGTTCTGTATTGGTTGATCGGAGGAGGGCTATTTTATACGGTAGGCTGCCTGTTTTTCTTTTTAGACAAATATAAATATATGCATCCAGTATGGCATTTCTTCGTATTGGGCGGTAGTATCTGTCATTTTATATCGATATACTTGTTGGTATAATATGTTCCATCTTTACTTAGGATTGATTTGAAAACATGTTTATAGAGGATTGTATGCATTGGGGCACTTTTTTCTAACAATTCAAACCAATACATTCCCTCCATATGTGTTGTATAGCATCTTTATATTGTCTACTTTTGCGCCTAAGTAGGAATAGGTTTTATCAAGAGAGATGGCAAAGAGAAAAAGCGCAAGGAAACCGCGGAAAAAAGTTCAAAAGACTTCGTCTTTCCTTTCCACAGTGAAGCGAATGTTTATTGGCGCCTTTATTGTAGTGGCTTGTTTTATAGGGGTTCTGTTTATATATGATTATTTTGTTCCGATGGCCGGACACAAACCGGCGGCTCTGGAGAAAAAGGGACAGGAAGTCGTTTCTTCAAAAAAGGCTGCAACCGCTCCGAAACAAAAGATACAGGACAAAACATCTGCCTATAAGACTCTTGCCAAGTCTTCCACAAAAACATTTAAAATCCCCGCAAATACAGAGATACCCCGCCTAAAGGAGAAACGCCAGGAGCAGGTTATCAAGCACGAAGGATATACGGTTTCTTATAATTCCGAGTACCGTATAGCTAACTGGGTCGCGTACGAATTGACGGCAACGGAAGCCAAAAACAAAAAGACGGAACGTTCTAATAAGTTTGTACCCGACCCGCAGGTGAAAGGTTCGACGGCGATGAACGAAGATTATACGCGTTCCGGCTACGATCGTGGCCATTTAGCTCCGGCAGGCGATATGAAATGGTCTGCAAAAGCCATGCGCGAGTCTTTTTACCTGAGCAATATCTGCCCGCAAAAACCGAAATTAAACCGGGGCATATGGAAAGACCTGGAGGAACAGTGCCGCTTGTGGGCGTTGGATAACGGTTCGCTTTTGATTGTTACGGGCCCCGTTATTACAGGCGATATGAAACGGTTGGGAAAAAACAGGGTTGCGATACCCAAAGCCTTTTATAAGGTATTGTGTTATCATACGGAGAAAGGCTATAAGGGTATCGGATTTCTTTTCGAGAATAGGGATTATAAAGATAATTCGCTGAAATCGATGGCGATACCTATCGACAGCGTGGAGAAGGCAACAGGTATTGACTTCTTCCCGTCTATCCCCGACGATCAGGAAAACGAAATGGAAGCGGCGGTTGATTGGAGCCGTTGGTCATTTTAATGCGTATATCCGAAAAATTATCGGAGGGTACACTTTGAAATCCGGTCGGAACCGGAACAATAGATTTTAAAAGAATGTTGTATTCTCTGGGTATGCAATTAATAGTCAGAATATAATAGTAATAATAAATAACTAAATGCAAGTTATCATGAATGGTAAATTAATCCCTGTTTTTGTATTGGCAGCATTGATGTCGTGTAGTCAGCCGCCGGTGAAGGAGCAAGGTCCCCGTCCGGTAAAGTTGGCGGAAGTGACCTCATTGAATCTTGTGGAAAAGTCGTTTAGCGGTGTCGTATCGCCGGATCAGTTCAGTGATCTGGCCTTTAAAATGTCCGGACCGCTGATTTCGCTGAAGGTGGATGAAGGACAAAAAGTCCGTACGGGACAGGTCGTGGCAGAGATCGACCCTCAGGATTTCAAATGGGAATATGAAGCGAAAAAAGCCTCTTTTCAAACAGCCGAAGCACAGTTGCAACGTGCGAAGAAGCTGTTATCCAAACAGGCTATTTCGAAGCAGGAATATGAAACGACCGAAGCTTCCTATTCGAATGCAAAGGCTGCATTCGAATATGCACAGAATCAGCTGGAACAAACGAAACTGCGTGCTCCGTTCGATGGATTTATCCAGAAGAAATATGTCGAGAATTATCAGAAGGTACAGGCCGGGCAAGGGATCGTTTGCCTGATTAACCCGAACAAGTTGCAGATCCAGTATACGATGCCTGAAACGAACATTACCTATTTCTCGACTCCTTATCAGATCTATGTGGAGTTTGATAACTACAAGGGAATCCGTTTCAAAGCGAAAGTGAAGGAATATGTGGAAGCGTCTCCCGATGGTTCCGGCGTTCCCGTTTTCCTATATATCGACGATCCCGAATTTAATCTGAACAAATACAAAGTGGCTGTCGGCTTCTCCTGTCGCGTGGTGCTGCATATCGAGAGTGCAAGCTTTAACGAGGGAGCGGTGTTGGCGCCTCTTTCCGCTATTGTAGCGAGTGAAGAAAATAACGACAAATTTGTCTTTGTCTATAATGCCCAGTCGCAAAAGGTGGAACGTCGCCAGATCGAAGAATCCGGACTGGTAGGAAAAGACAATGTTATAATAACCAAAGGGCTGAAAGCCGGTGACCAGGTCGTTTCCGCCGGGGCTACCCGCCTGGTTGAAGGACAACAGGTAAAAGTATTAACAGATTAAGCTGATAAATAATGAATCTTCCAGTATATTCTTTAGAGAATAAGAAGATTATATATTTCTTTTTGGCTATCATGCTGATAGGAGGTATATATTCTTTCTTTAAATTGCCGAAGAAGGAGGACTCGCCTTTCGTAATCAAGCAGGCTGTTTTGGTTACGCAATATCCGGGTGCTACTCCTCAGGAGGTAGAAAAATTGATAACGGAACCTATCGAGAGGGAAATTCAGTCCATGTCGGATGTTTTTCAGATCAAGTCTGAATCTTATTTCGGCATGTCGAAGATCTCGATTGAGTTGCAGCCGACTTTGGCCCCGGATTATATGCCGGTCAAGTGGGACGAATTGCGTCGTAAGGTGGCTAACATACAGCCTCGCCTTCCGAGTGGCGCCTCTGCCATCAATGTGAGTGATGATTTCGGGGACGTGTTCGGTATCTATTACGCCCTGACAGCCGACGAAGGTTTTACCTACGACGATATGCGCGATTGGGCGCAGAAGATCAAGACCGAGCTGACTCCTATTCAGGGTGTGCAGAAGGTCTATCTGTTTGCGGAACAGACGCAGGTCGTGAATGTGCGTATCTCGGTTCCCAAGCTGGCGAATTTGGGGATCGATCCGAATTCGATTCAGCAAGTCCTGCAAACCCAGAACCTGCTGGTCAATACGGGTGAGATCATGACCGGGACCTACCAGCTTCGTGTACGTGCCGAAGGTACTTATAAAAGTATAGAGGATATACGCGACCAGCTGATCGTGACAAAGGGTGGAGGCGAAGTACGCCTGGGTGATATCGCAACCATCGAACGAGGCTATATGGACCCGCCTTCCAACCTGATGCGTGTGGATGGCAAACGGGCCATCGGTATCGGTGTGGCTACGGGTGCGAAAGATGATGTGGTGGCTGTCGGTGACGCTGTTGCCGAACATTTGAAAGAGATGGAACAGCTTTTCCCGATCGGTATGGAACTGAAAACCATCTATCCGGAAAATCAGATTGCCAACGAGGCGAATAACGGATTTATCCTGAATCTGATCGAATCGTTGCTCATCGTTATCGTGATTATCTTCCTTGTGATGGGATCGCGTGCAGGTATGCTGGTGGGTAGTTCACTGCTATTCTCGGTTGGTGGAACGTTGCTGATTATGCTGATCTGGGGTGTCGGGCTGAACCGTACGTCTCTTGCTGCTTTCATCATTGCGATGGGTATGCTGGTGGATAACGCGATTGTGGTGACCGATAATGCGCAGGTCGGTATCAAGCGCGGTCTGTCACGCTATCAGGCGCTGGTCGATGGGGCCACCAAACCGCAGTGGGCGTTGTTGGGTGCGACCTTTATCGCTGTTTGTTCTTTCTTGCCGATGTATTTGGCGCCAGCTTCGGTGGCCGAAATTGTCAAGCCATTGTTTATCGTGCTTGGTGTATCCTTGGGGTTAAGTTGGATATTGGCTTTGACGCAAACGACGACTTTCGGGAATTTCATCTTGAAGGAGGCGAAACCGGGTGAATCCAAAGATCCCTATGACACCAAACTGTACCATAAGTTTGAAAATGTGCTGGGACGTCTGATCAAACGTCGTTATCTCACGCTTACTTCGGTGGTGGCAACCTTGTTCTTGTCTTTGTTCATCATGAGCATTATGCCGCAGAGCTTCTTCCCGATCATGAACAAGCCCTATTTTCGTGCCGACCTGATCTTCCCGGAAGGGTATGGGATCGACGATGTGGAAAGGAATGTGATCAAGATAGAAGAGTATCTCAAGAATAATGATAAGATCAAATCCTATTCGTTCACGCTGGGAGGTTCGCCGGTACGTTATTATCTGGCAAGTTCGTCTATCGGTCCGAAGCCGAACTTCGCCAATGTCCTGATCGAAACCAAGGACGCGAAAGATGCACAGAGCGAGGAAAACAAGTTCTATGAATATATGGTCGCCAACTATCCGGATATTTTGACTCGTTCAGCTTTGTTTGCTTTGTCTCCTGTGCCTGATGCGGCAATTGAAATCGGGTTTGTTGGCGATAATATCGATACGTTGGTGGCTCTGACACAGCGTGCACAAGAAATCGCCCGCAAGAACGACATGGTGATGGAAGTGCGCAACAGCTGGGGAAACAAGGTTCCGGTATGGAAGCCGTTGTACTCGCAGGAAAAAGGTCTCCGTTTAGGTATCACCCGTCAGCAGATGGCTTATTCGCTTCGTTCGGCAACCAATGGCGTGCCTTTAGGCGAATATCGCGAAGGAGATGTGTTTATGCCGATCCTGCTGAAAGATGCCGATCGCGATTCGATGAACCTGAACGATATCAAGACTTTGCCTGTCTACAGCGCCAAGGGGCGTTCTGTCAAAGTGGAGCAGGTGATCGACGACTTCTCGCTTGATTATGAGTACAGTGTCGTGAAGCGTTATAATCGTCAGCGTTATATGATGATGCAGTGCGAGCCGAAACGCGGAGCCAATACGATGGCTGCTTTCAGCCAGTTGTGGCAGGATATCCAGCAAGAGGTGCAGGTTCCCGAAGGATACAAACTGCAATACTTCGGCGAACAGTCTGAACAGGATAAAGGTAACAAGGCGATTGCTGCCAATATTCCGTTGATGTTCGGTCTGATCTATCTCACCCTGTTGTTCCTCTTCCCGAAATACTACCGGAAGCCGGTCTTGATTATGTGTATGTTGCCTCTGATCTTCATCGGTGTGGTATTGGGGTTGCTGGTGTTTGGCAAGTCGCTCGATTTCTTTGCCATGTTAGGTCTGTTAGGTCTGATCGGTATGAATATCAAGAATGCGATCGTGCTGGTGGACGAAATAGGATTGCAGCTTGACAGTGGCCTGGCGCCGGTCAATGCGGTGATCGAGGCAACCAAGACGCGTATCGTTCCGGTGACGATGGCATCGGGGACAACGATTTTGGGTATGTTGCCATTGTTGGGCGATGCCATGTTTGCCGGTATGGCGGCGACGATCATGGGAGGTCTGTTCGTTTCGACCATCCTGACCATCTTCGTGCTTCCGGTGACCTATTGTATATTCTTTAAGATTAAATCGGTATAATGAGTATGAGAAATAAAATAATTATCGGTTGTATGCTGTTGGGGGCTTTATCGGTGGGAGCACAGGAAAAGCCCGTCACGGCTGCGGACTACAAGCAGAAAGTGCTTGAATATAGCCGCCAGATCAAACAGAGTGCGGAAGAGCGTATTGCGATGCAGCATGCTATCAAGGCGGCCAAGACCGCTTTCTTCCCGGCTGTCGATTTCTCCGGCAGCTACCAGTACCGTATCAATAAGTACGATTTGGATTTCGGCCCCGGCATGGCTGTCGAAATGGATCATAACACCTATAGTTTGGGAGCTACCGTAAGTCAGCCGATCTATGCCGGCGGACAAATCTACAACAATTACAAGGCCGCCCAGATACAGGGACAGATCGCTTCCGAGGCGGAAGACCTGACGACGGATAATATCGTGTATGCCGCCGACCTGAACTACTGGTCTGCTGCTGCCCGTAAAGGCATGTACGATGTCATGTGCCAGTATGTCGATATTGTGCAGGAATTGGCAAACGTGCTGACAACCCGTTTCAATGACGGGCAGATCAGTAAGACCGACCTCTTGCAGGTACAGTCCCGTTTGAAAGAAGCGGAATTGAACAAAAGCGCTGCGTACAAAGATTATCAGATCGCCTTGCAGAACCTGAATGTGCTAATGGGTGTTCCTCCTATGACACCGGTGGAGATTGCCGATGCCATCACGACGGTGCAGCCGTTGCCGATGCACATAGGGGAAGAGGCCGCTTTGCAGAACCGGCCGGACTTTACGATCTCCCGATTGAATGTTGAATACCAGAAGCGGCAGATCAACTTGTCAAAAGCAAAGTATAATCCGACACTGGCTATCGGTTTTCAGGGAACCTGGGGCACTCCGATGTTGAACGTGAAAGGATCCGACCAGCTTTGGACACCTGCCGTGTTCGCCTCCCTGAAGATACCTTTGTTTCGTTGGGGAGCCCGTTTCAAAGAGGTGAATTCTCAGAAAGCTATCTTACGCAGTAAGGAATATGTTATGGATTACACCCGCGACCAGATTTCCCAGGAGGTAGCCAATTCCTGGACCAGCCTGACGGAAAACACGAAGCAGATCGATGTTGCCGAAGAAGCCTGCAAGATCGCTGAGGAAAATCTCGACCTGAATACGTTCAGCTATAAAGAGGGAAAACTTCCGATCCTCGATGTCCTTTCCGCCCAGCTTTCCTGGATTCAGTCCTATAGCAGCTTGATTCAGACTTGGTATCAGCAGAAAGCGTCTCTCGCCCAGTATAATAAGGCGGTGGGCATTCGTCGCTTGCAGTAATCGGAAAACACCTTTATCACAATCTTTTTAGGCACGGATTTCACGGATTTACACGGATGAATTTATTTTTTCCGTGTTTTCCGTGAAATCCGTGCCTAAATTATATCTATTAGTAAGCAAAATTTTGCTTCGACACAGCTCCCTGCCAAGAGCAGAAACAAATGCAAATATTATTGAAACTCCTTTTTCAGTTTCGCCACCCATTTCAGTATCCGTTCCTCCGTTTGTTCGGACTGATTCTCGATATCGAGGGGAAGTCCCAGGAAATGCCCTTCCTTAACGGCCCGTGATTGGGTGAAATGGTAGTCGTTGACAGGCATGAAACCGATCAGTTCCGCATTGCTTTTGGTAAAGGCTTCCGCCAGAATGCCGATCCCATCGACGAAATTGTCGGGATAGCGTTCTTGGTCTCCGAGCCCGAATAGGGCGACTTTCTTGCCCGTCATGTCGATGGATTCTATTTCCGGCATGAACTCGTCCCAGTAAGTCGGCAGTTCTCCGTCGAACCAGGTGGAAGTTCCGGCAATAATATTGTCGAACGATTCGAACTCCTTGCGTGTCGCCCCTTCTATCGGGATCAGGACGACTTCGTTTTCTGCGAATGCTTCTTGTATTTTCAAGGCGACTACGGCTGTTTTAGCGGTTGTGCCACCATAGAATAAACCTATTTTCTTCATTTTGTATGTTGTTTATAGAAGGTGTGTCAAAACTATCCTGTTCCCGCGCCCCTCGCGGGATCGCATTAAAACCGGCCCTATAAAATCTGATTGATAAGGTCTGTCCTTTTGCAGCCCCGCATCAAGTGCGGGGACAAGGAGATTTTGACATACCCTCTTCATTAATATTCCAATAATGCTTTTGCTGCGTTGTAGATCCGTTCTTCTCCGGGCAGGATCGCCTTTTCGAGGACCGGATGGAAACCGACAGGCGTAAAGGTAGAACCGACGCGTTGGATCGGAGCATCCAGGTATCGGAACATTTCCGTGCCGACGATACCGGCTATTTCCGCTCCGAAACCTGAGAACACTTTGTCTTCATGTACGATCAGCACCTTGCCGGTTTTTTTCACGGAAGCGAAGATCGTTTCCGTATCGAGTGGGATCAGCGAGCGGATGTCGATGACTTCCACGTCCCAGTTATGCTCTTTCTTCAGCTTCTCGGCGACACTGAGGCAGAAATGCGTGGTATTGCCATATGTGATCATGCTCAGGTCGCTGCCCGGCCGGCGGATACGGGCTTTCCCGAAAGGAACTTCGAAGTCTTCCGGCACAAAACCGGCTGCTTCGACCGAGTTATATTGCGCTTTCGGTTCGAGAAAGATGGTAAAGCCCTTCGAACGTATGCTGGTGCGCAACAGTCCTGCCGCATCATCGGCAAAAGAAGGATAGACGATGCGGGCTCCCGGAATGGAGGTCAGCGCCCCTTCGATCGTTTGCGAATGGTAGAGCCCTCCGCCGATATAACCGCCCGATGCCAGGCGGAGTGTCAGGTTAGGGGTGAACTGTCCGTTGCTTCGCCAGTATTCGTGTGTACATTCGACATATTGCTCGATGGCCGGCCAGAAGTAGTCGGCAAATTCGGCTCCTTCCACCACGACATGTATTTTCGGGTCGAAGCGGCACATGCCGTTGGCCGTGCCTACAATGTAGTCTTCGGCAATGGGAGCATTGAAGATACGCTTCGGCCCGAACTCCTGTTGCATGCCTTTGGTGACGTTGAACACGCCGCCTTTGTCTTTGTTGGCCACGTCCTGTCCCCACAGGAATGTATCCGGGTTATGGCGGAATTCTGCTTTCAGTGTTTCGTTGATTGCGGTTACCAGTGTTTTCTTTTCGCCATTTTCTTCTTTGTGTGTGCCGTCTGTATATTTCTGCGGCAGGTAAGGTTCGGGCAAGACATAGTCAAAGATCGTTGCAGGATCGGGTTCGGGAGCCGCCATCGCTTTGCGGTTGGCTGTGCTCAGGTCTTTTTTTGCCTGTGCTTCTATCTGCTTCAGTTCCTCTTCGGTCAAGCGGTTGTAACGGAGCAGCATACGGCGGAATTTTTGCAGCGGATCGGCTGCTTTCACGTAGGCAAGTTCGTTTTCATCGCGATACAAAGTCTGCTTGTCGGAGTTCGAATGGGAGCCGATGCGTACGCAATTTGCATGGACGATCACCGGATTATGCGTATTGATCGCATGTTCGCGGGCTTCGGTCATGGCGTTCATCGAGTCGAAAACGTCTTTTCCGTTGCAGTGGATGATGCGCAGGTTCTTGAAGCCTGAGAAGTTGTCGGCTACCTTGCGGTTGGCCGTCTGATCCTTTTTGGGGACGGAGATGCCGTAGCCGTTGTCCTGCAAGACAAAGATAACGGGGAGCTGCTCGTTGCTCGCCCCGTTGATGGCTTCGTAGACGTAGCCCTCGGAAGTGGCGGATTCACCGTGCGAGGTGATCGCAATGCCTTTATGGTCGTAATAAACCATTGCACGGGCGACACCTACGGCGTGCAGGTCGTGTGTCCCGGTCGCCGAGGATATGTTCTCGATATGCCACTCCGGCTTGGCGAAGTGGTTGGACATATGCCGTCCGCCGCTGGACGGATCGGTCGCTTTCGAGATGCCGTTCAGGATGATTTCTTCCGCCGTCATTCCGGCAGACAGGACGGTCAGCATATCGCGGTAGTAGGGAAAGAGGTAATCCTCTCCCCGGTGGAATACCTGCCCGATGGCGAGCTGGATGCCGTCATGCCCGGCATAAGGGGCATGATAGGACCAGCCTAAGGACTGGAGCAGGTAAGAAGGCGCCTTTTCATCGAGCGCCCTGCCGAGACTCATCAGGTAATACCATTTGCGGAGGGTCTCGGTATCGGTCGTTTTTATATCGTATCGTTTCATACTTGATTATTTTGTGTGTTGTTTTAATTGTTTTGTGATATGTTACTTTTGGCTTGACCCAAAAGTAACCAAAAAGTCAAGGCTTAACCGTCCGGTCTACTCCGGGCAAAGACTACGCTGTCGCCTGCGAAACTCGCTTCGCTCAAACAGGGCAGGCTCCGGACGCTTCGTCTTTACCCTCCGCTTGACGCCCGTCCGCTTAGGCCTTTCCAAGAAAGCTCCGCTTTCTTTTGGGATTGCCGATACTGATCGTTCTTTTGCGGCCCCGTGCGGGGCACGGGGACAAGCCTGTTCCCGCACTTGATGCGGGATCACAAAGGAGCAGGCAGCATTGGCAATCCCTGAAGAGCCGTCAGGCTCTATTTCCGGCCTAAGCTGGTGAGCGTAAAGCGCAGAGACCGCAGTGAGCGTCCGGAGCGTCTGCTGTTTGAGCGAAGCGAGTTTCAGACGCGACAGCGAACGGAGGGAACGAAGTAGCGAAGCAGCTTAAGCCTTGATCTTTTGGTTACTTTTGGATCAAGCCAAAAGTAACAGATAAATCATCATTTATCCCAGTTCTCCAGATAATCCGCTACGCGTCGCAGGAACTCTCCACCCAGTGCTCCGTTGATGATCCGGTGGTCGTACGACAGGGACAGGTACATCTTGTGGCGAATTGCGATTGTATCTCCTTCGGGTGTCTCCACGACGGCCGGTTTCTTTTCGATGAAGCCGACGCCTAAGATGGCTACCTGTGGCTGGTTGATGATCGGCGTACCGAACAGGCTCTTGAACGAACCGAAGTTGGTGATCGTGAAAGTTCCGCCTTGTATATCGTCTGGCATCAGCTTACCCGTGCGTGCTTTGGCGGCAAGAGTGTCGATGTTGGCAGCAAGGCCGTTCAGATTCAACTTGTCTGCATCATGAATAACCGGTACGATCAGGTTACCGTCGGGTAGCGACACGGCGATACCCAGGTTAATATGCTTTTTCAGAATGACTTTGTAGCCGTCGACCGAAGCGTTCACGTGCGGGAATTCAGCCAGTGCCTTTGCTGTAGCTTCCGCTATGGCAGGCATGAAAGTGAGTGCTACACCTTCACGTTTGAAAAATGCGTCTTTCGTGCGGTTGCGCCATTTTACCAGACGGGTGACGTCGGCTTCGACAACAGTTGTAACGTGGGGAGACACTTTTTTCGACATGACCATATGGTCTGATATGATACGGGCAACGCGGTCCATTTCGACCGTTTCGTCTTCGGTGACAGATGCCGGGTTGCGTCGATCGTCGATGGTGGGCTGCGTCGGTTGGTGATGGTGGACACCATCGACCGGAGATGGTGGGTTACGTCGATCGGAGATGGTGGGCTGCGTCGACGGTTGACGCAAGTTTTCGGTATCACTTTGTGGGGTGATGCCACTTTTCTTGGTCGTGATATAATCTTTAATATCTTTTTTACTGAGTCGTCCTTCATAGCCGGTTCCCGGAATCGCGTCCAGTTCGGCTTGCGATATTTTGGCTTCCTGTGCTAATTTCAGCACGATGGGAGAATACCATCTTCCGTCTTCTTCCTTGGATGATTTGACGGGCTGGGCGGGTTCTGCCGGTACAGACTGTACCATTGTGCTTTCGTCGCTTTTAGCTGCGGCAGGAGTGGTACTTTCGGGTGCTTCTCCCTCTTCGCCTTCCAGCTGGATCAGGGCGACGGTTGTACCGACGGCCACCGTATCGCCTTCGGAAAACAGCAGTTCGAGCACCTTTCCTGCAACCGGAGAGGGTATTTCCGCACTGACTTTGGCGGTGCTCACTTCAAAGAGGACATCGTCTTCTTGAACAGCGTCGCCTACTTTGACGGACCAGGAGACAATCGTCCCTTCCGTGATGCTTTCGCCCAGTTTGGGCATTTTTATTTCAAATGTCGACATAGTTTAAATGTGTATTTTATGTTCTGATATTGAAGTTCCAGGCCGACGTCGCGTATTTGTTGTCACGTAGGGACCGGATGGCGTTCAAATCGTCTTCAGTGAATGAATAGGGACGGGTGTCCGTCTTGTTTTCTGTAAAATAGTTCAGGAGTGCGTCTCTGAATTCTCCGATAGATACCGCTTTACGGGTATAGGTGCATATGTTGGTGACCGGGCTTCTTACGGATTTGACATAAAAAGGAGCGGGCTTCATTTCTTTTCTTTCCGGTCTCCGTTCTGTACTTTTGAGGGCGGTCGTCAGGCGATACAGGTCGGTGGAGAAAAGGAGGGTGGCGTGGTGCAAGATCCTTCCTTTGTGGATGGATTGCGCACTGCCCGATATTTTCAACCCGTCGATCGTGAGTGCCTGCCGTTCGTCAGCCTCTGCCCGGATGCCGAATGTGGCAAGGAAGGCGATCAGCCGGGCTGTGAATGTGCCGGATGCGAGTTCCTTGCTGTTTTGTATAAAAGTGATATTCAGGTTGCCGGAATCGTGATAGACGGCTCCGCCACCGGAATAACGGCGTACGACTTTGATATGCTTCTCCTGAATATAGTTTCGGTTTATCTCGTCCCATACGTTCTGGTGCTTACCGATGATGACGGACGGTTCGTTCTGCCACAACATGAAGATGTCGTCCGAAAAGTTCTTGAGCAGATACTCCTCGGCTGCCAGGTTGAACCAGGCATCCGTGTATGGATTGTTGATATAAAGCATTATCAGAGGTAGAGACTTTCATGTATCGCCTCTCCGACAGTCGGATGGGGAAATACGGTTTTCTTGAATTCATCGACCGTATAACCGTGCTCGACGGCGATACCGGCAATGACGATGATCTCCGATGCCGGATTTCCCACCAGATGGCAACCGATGATCTGGCCGTTCACGTTTGTCAGGAGCTTGCATAGCCCGTTGCCGGTTTCGTTTTCGGCGACAAAGCGGCCGGAATAGGTCATCGGTATCTTGACAAGGTTGTAATATTCTCCACTTGCCTTCAATACCTCTTCCGTCTTGCCCACACCGGCCACTTCCGGATTGGTGTAGACGACGGCGGGAATAGCCCTGTAGTCCATCCGTTCCTCATTCCCCAGGATATGGTTGACAGCAACCTCACCTTCCCGATAGGCCGTGTGGGCCAGTTGCGAGAACCCTGTGATATCTCCGGCTGCATAAACGTGCGGATGGGAGGTCTGCATATATTCGTTCACTCGGACGCCCCGGCGGTCCGTCTCGATGGAAAGGCTTTCCAGACCTAAATTTTTGGTAATTGCCCGACGGCCTACGCTGACCAGGATTTTGTCTGCGGGGATCGCATTCGTCTTGCCGTCTTTTTCGACAATGACCTCTTTCGGGTTGACTTCGGTCACTTTTGTGTTCAGATGAAATTCCACCCCTTTCTTGGCGTATTCGCTCCGGAGCATGGCGGAAGCCTCTTTGTCCATCGCGCCGAGTATTTCCGGCATCATCTCGATCACCTTTACTTTTACTCCCATGCTGGTAAAGAATGAAGCAAACTCGATCCCGATGACACCGCCGCCTATGATGGCAAGTTCTTTGGGAAGTTCTTTGCTGTCGAGCGCTTCCCGCGAAGTCCAGTAATCTGTATCCGAAAGTCCCTTGATTGGAGGAATTACCGTTTCGGAGCCGGTACAGAGGAGGACGTTTTTGACGGTGAAAAGGGCGTTTCCGCATTGTATACGGATCATTCCATCCGTTTCCCCGTTCAAAACGGCTGTCCCTTCGACAATCGTGATTCCACTTGAAGTGAGCCGCATCTTCACACCGGATGTTAGCTTTTTGACAGTCCGGTTCTTCCGCCTGATGATCTTGTCCATGTCGAAAGACGGTGTTCCTTCCGGTGAAATGCCATATTTGAAGGATGTTTTGAAACTGTCCAATATCTTGGCGGAGTATAATAACGTTTTTGTGGGAATACAGCCTTCGTTCAGGCAGACGCCTCCAATGGCGTTCTTTTCAAAGAGGACGGTTTTCAGGCCTCCTTCGGCTGCCCGTTCGGCTGCGGTATAGCCGGCCGGTCCTCCTCCTATGATTGCAATATCGTAATTCATGCTTGTGTTCTTTTACTTGAAAACCAGGACTCTTTTGTCTAACGGTTTGATCTCTTTCGGTCCGGGTCCCTCCGTCGGCGTTCCGAAAGGCATCTGTGCCACCAGTTCCCATTTCGGGTCGAGTTTCCATTCTGCATATACCGTTTCGTCGATCAACGGATTATAATGTTGAAGGGACACGCCTAAGCCGGCATCTTCCAACATTGTCCAGATCGCCAGCTGGTGCATGGCAGATGTTTGCTGTGCCCAAACCGGAAATTTGTCGTAATAAGTAGGGAAGGAGTCTTGCAGCTGTTCAACTACCGTTTTGTCTTCGAAGAACAGGATCGTTCCGTAGCCGGCAGCCAGACTTCCGTCTATTTTAGCTTCCGTCCCTTTGAAGACTTCCGCTGAAACAAGCCTCTTCAATGTCTCTTTCGTTATCTCCCAAAGCTTTTTATGATTCTTGCCTAACAGCAATACGATGCGGGTAGATTGCGAGTTGAAGGCAGAAGGGACGTTCATGACTGCGAAGTCTATGATTTCTTTGATCTGTTCGTCTGATATCGGAGAACTGTTCGTGATGTGGTAATAAGTTCTGCGGTGTCTCAATGCTTCTTTAAAATCTCGTGTCATATTAAATGCGTTTTTATTTTATGTTTCTTTAAAAATGAAACCATCCCAAGTTTGATTTTGTTGCAAATACGTCCCGTTGTTTCTCGAATGAACAGATAGAATTAATTTATCACGGGCGGATTACCGGTGAAAAGGCTGTATCTTTGTCTCCCAAAAAGAGCAAAAGAAATGATAGGGAAAAAAATACCGGTCGTTTTTCGGATCATGTTTGTCATATGGGTGATCCTACAGGTTTGCCTGGTAATAAAATACTGGGATATGCCCAACCACGATGATGCCCAGGCTTATGTGAAACTGGCTTCGGAATGCATCGCGAGGGGCACTTGGTATCCGGACGTGCATAACCAATATGAGGATTTTATTTTCGGTCCGGGGTATGTAAACCTTTTGATCGGGATCTATCATCTTTGCGGATCTTTCTCCTTTGTCCGATTGCTGAATTTATTGATGAATATTGCAATGGTATTTGAAATACGGAAGTTGGCCGGACGGATGTTTTCGAATAAAACGGGGTATTACGCTGCTATTTTATATATGTTGATTTTTTCGAACCTATATGCTCCGATAGCTGTATTGACTGATTTGCCTTTTACTTTCCTACTATTGACAGCCCTGCTGCTATGCAACGTTCGCCGGCTGTTTCCTGTGGCTGTCGCCGGCGTGCTGATCGCTGTGGCTAACTGGTTCCGTCCTCTGGCAATTGTCTTTTTATTCGTGATTTTGCTCCTTTTCATCGTGCAAAAGCGCCGGTGGCAGTCTTATGCAGCATTGGCCTTGCCGCTTGTCTTGACTGTTTTCCTGATCGGGCGAAGTGCGAAGGAGAGAACCGGCCATTTTGTCTATCAAGCGGTGTCCGGAGGCTATAACTTAGCGATGAGTTCTTTTGATGAAGCAAACGGTTTAGTCAATTTTAACGGCTTCGATGATCCGGACAATTATATTTGCCTTCCTCCCGGAGATTATACCTACATGGAGCGGGACAGCCTGCTGAAGCGTGCGTCAGTCCGCTGGATATCGGAGCATCCGTTTAAGTATGTTTCCCAACTGCCCTTCAAGTTGGCTGCTTTGTATTGTGAAGATACCTGGACGGAGCGTGTAAAGCCGGATATGGGATTTAGAGTAGTTCTTTCAAAGGCGGAGGGTAATAATATGAAGATGATGGAGTTAATCGTTTCCCTGGCGTTGAAAAGCATTGTCTATTACACGGTGCTTTTACTATTCTTTTATTACGTTTGGACGAACCGGCGCGATCTGTTACGAGAGCGGAATATCTATCTTCTGATCCCTGTTTTAGGCACAGCAGTAACGGTTTTGTTCGTGATCACTTCCCGTTATCATTATCCTTATTTGTTTGCGATAACAATCTATGCGGCAGCGGGTCTTGACGCCTTTATACAGAATAAATTAAGGAAAAATAGCAGAAAGTGTTGATTTATTTGTAGATTTCTTGTGTGTGAATCAAAATAATTTGTACCTTTGTGCCCCGTAAAAGAAGAGAAACTCTATTAGAATCTTTGTTTTTGTTCGTGATGCAGTTCAAAAAGGGAAGACACATAGCAGGAGTTGACTTAATTTCGTAATATTAAAAAGTAAAATTAGCAATGTCGAAAATTTGTCAAATTACCGGAAAAAAAGCAATGGTTGGCAACAACGTTTCTCACTCTAAGAGAAGAACGAAACGTAAGTTTGATGTGAACCTGTTTACTAAAAAGTTCTACTGGGTAGAACAGGATTGTTGGGTTAGCCTGAATATTTCAGCCGCTGGCTTGCGTACTATCAATAAACTTGGTTTGGATGCAGCAATTAAGAAAGCTGCTGAAAAAGGTTATTTAAACGCTTAATTTGAGGAGGAAATAAGAAATGGCAAAGAAAGCAAAAGGTAACAGAGTTCAGGTGATTCTTGAATGCACCGAGCACAAAGACAGTGGTATGCCGGGTACATCTCGTTATATTACAACAAAGAACAGAAAGAATACAACTCAGAGATTGGAGCTGATGAAGTATAATCCTATCCTGAAGAAGATGACGTTACACAAAGAAATTAAGTAAGAGGAGATTAAACAATGGCAAAAAAAGCGGTTGCAACATTTAAGAAAGGTGACGGTCGTACCTACTCTAAAGTAATCAAGATGGTTAAGTCCCCGAAGACCGGTGCTTACATCTTCCAGGAAGAAATGATTCCTAACGAAGCTGTTAAAGATTATTTCGCTAAATAACGGAGCGTAATATCAAGATATGAAGAGAGGTCCTTTTCCATAGTGGGAAGGACCTCTTTTTTTGTCTTCATTCGGGTGGTTATATGGAATATTTTCATACTTTTGTGTGGGCGAATCTGCAGCTATCCGATTGGGAGCAGTCTGTGAATCGAACCTACAACACGTTGATAAATAATAAATAGAAACAAATTAATAATTAAGAACCATGAGATTTGATGTATCCAGCACAGCGTTGTTATCACGTTTGCAATCTATTAGCAAAGTTATTGCTTCTAAGAATTCATTACCGATCCTGGACAGTTTCCTTTTCAACCTGGAAGGTAATAAACTTACTATAACAGCTTCGGATGCTGAAACACGTCTGGTTACATCCGTTGACGTGATGAATGCACAAGGAAGCGGACTTTTCGCGGTTTCGGCAAAAATCTTGCTCGACCCGTTGAAGGAGTTGCCCGAACAGCCGCTGACTTTTGATATTAACGACGATAACCTGGAAATCTTTATCCATTTCCAGAATGGTAAATATAATTTTATCGGACAGAAGGGAGATACATATCCGCAGCAGAAACCTCTGAATGAGAATGCAATCTCTATCATGATGGACGCGCAGATGTTGTTGAACGGTATCAGCCGTTCGTTGTTTGCAACGGCTGACGACGAGCTTCGTCCGGTAATGAATGGTATCTATTTCGATATTCACACGGACGATTTGACATTCGTGGCTTCCGACGGTCATAAGCTGGTGCGTCTGCGCAATCTTTCGGTAAAATCACCGGAAAGAGCTTCTTTCATCTTGCCGAAGAAGCCCGCGAACCTGTTGAAAGGCCTTTTATCAAAGGAAGGAGAGATGGTCAGCATCAAGTTTGATGATAACAATGCTTATATCAACTGTGCTAATTTCGAAATGGTATGCCGCCTGATCGAAGGTCGTTATCCGAATTACAACAGTGTGATCCCGCAGGAAAATCCTTTCAAGGTGACAATCGACCGTATCTCTTTCCTGAATGCCTTGAAGCGTGTTTCCGTTTTCTCCAATCCGGCCAGCAGTCTTGTCAAGTTGCAGCTGAAGGAGAACGAAATGCTTGTTTCCGCACAGGACATCGATTTTTCTACTTCCGCAGAAGAGAAAATTGTTTGCAGTTTTGACGGAACCGAATTAAGCATCGGTTTCAAGGCAACTTATCTGATTGAAATACTGAGCAACATCAATTCGGAAGAGGTGATACTCGAATTGGCTGATCCTTCGCGTGCTGGTCTGATCGTTCCTTCTGAAAATGAAGAAAACGAGGATTTGCTGATGCTGCTGATGCCTATGATGTTGAATGATTAAAATATAAGAAATGCAGTTAAACCTGAAAAATCCGTTAGTCTTCTTCGACTTGGAGACGACGGGTATTAATATTGTCAAAGATCGTATCGTGGAAATCTCTTTTGTCAAGGTTTACCCGAATGGAAAAGAAGAATCTAAAACGAGACGGATCAATCCGGAAATGCCCATTCCACCAGAGTCGACCGCTATTCACGGCATCACCGACGAAGACGTAAAAGACTGTCCTACCTTTAAAGAAATAGCCAAATCGTTGGCAGCCCAGATAGAGGGGTGTGATTTGGCAGGATATAATTCCAATCGCTTTGATATCCCTTTGTTGGCAGAAGAATTTCTGCGTGCAGGTGTCGATATCGATTTGAACAAACGCAAGTTTGTAGACGTACAGACCATTTTTCATAAGATGGAACAGCGTACGCTTGCGGCCGCTTATAAGTTCTACTGTGACAAGAGCCTTGAAAACGCCCATACGGCGGAGGCCGATACGATGGCGACTTATGAAGTGTTGAAAGCGCAGTTGGACCGGTATCCGGAGTTGCAGAATGACATTAATTTCCTTTCCCAATATTCGAGCTATACGAATAATGTGGACTTTGCCGGACGTATGGTATATAACGACAAGGGGGAAGAAGTGATAAACTTCGGTAAATATAAAGGCCGCCTGGTAGAGGAAGTACTGAAGAACGATCCCGGATATTATTCCTGGATTATGAATGGTGATTTCCCTCTGAACACCAAGAAAATACTGACTGAGATAAAATTGAGAGGTTTTAATTCGAAATAAGGACCATGAATAATTTTGAGTTTTGTAACCCTGTAAAGGTTGTTTTCGGCAAAGGTTCCATAGCCCGTTTGTCCGCTTTGATTCCGGAAGGAAGTAAAGTGCTGATGGTGTATGGCGGCGGTAGCATAAAGAAAAACGGCATCTACGGCCAGGTGACGAAGGCGTTGGAAGGATTTGAAGTGACCGAGTTTCCGGGAATCGAAGCAAATCCGCATTACGAAACCTGCATGAAGGCCGTGGAGGTCGTCAAAGAGAAGAAGATCGATTTTTTGTTGGCTGTAGGCGGAGGTTCGGTGATCGACGCTACGAAGTTCATCGCGGTGTCTGTCGGTTTCGAAGGCGATCCGTGGGATATTCTTTCGAAAGGTGGCGAGATAAAGAATGCCCTGCCTTTGGGTACGGTGCTTACATTGGCCGCGACCGGTTCGGAGATGAACGAACGTTCGGTCATCTCCCGTGTATCGACTTGTGAGAAACTGAATTTCGCCAGTCCGCTGGTATTCCCGAAGTTCTCCGTACTGGACCCGGAAGTGACCTATTCGCTCCCTGTGCGTCAGGTGGCAAACGGGGTGGTCGACTCTTTTATTCATGTAGTGGAGCAGTATTTGACTTATCCGGTCAATGCAAAAGTACAGGATGCCTTCTCGGAAGGACTGATGCGTGTCATTCATGAAGAGGGGTTGAAGGTCTTGGACAATCCGAACGATTATGATATCCGTGCCAACTTGATGTGGGCGGCAACCAATGCGTTGAATGTCTGGATTGGGCAGGGGGTTCCGCAGGACTGGTCTTCCCACCGCATGGGGTACGCGCTAACGGCGCAGTTCGGCCTGGATCATGCACAAACATTGGCGATTCTCTTGCCGGGTGTCATGACTTATATGTTTAAGGAGAAGCAGGTCAAACTGGCTCGTATGGGGGAAGTTGTTTTTGGTATTACGGATGGAACGGAAGAGGAAAGGGCGCGTAAGGCAATCGTCGCCTGTGAGGATTTCTTCCGCCGGATGGGACTGAAAACGCGCCTCGGTGAATGTGGCATTGCAGAAAAGGATTTGGATGCCCTTGCCGCTCCTGTGGACAAACAGGGGTGGAAATTGGGTGAACATCACAATATAGATAGCCGTATGGCGCGTGAGATAATGGCGTTACGCTTGTAATAAAACATGGAACAAGGAACTTCTCTTTCAAAACATATATGTTTCGTTTTCAAAACACCTATGTTTTAAAATCAAAACACCTATGTTTTAAAAGAGGGGTACTACATATCGAATAAAATGCTGAAAGGTAAACATATCATATTGGGGATAACAGGGAGCATCGCTGCCTATAAAGCCGCCTATATTATCCGTGCCCTCGTGAAGAAAGGGGCGGAGGTACAAGTTGTCATTACCCCTGCGGGAAAGGAATTCATTACGCCGCTTACATTATCCACGTTGAGCAGCCATCCGGTGATCAGCGAGTTTTTCTCGAATCGCGACGGCACGTGGAACAGCCATGTCGATCTTGGTCTCTGGGCTGATGCCATGCTGGTAGCACCGGCTACTGCTTCGACGATCGGAAAGATGGCGAATGGCATTGCTGACAATATGCTGGTCACGACATACTTGTCATGCAAGGCTCCGGTTTTTGTCGCTCCGGCGATGGATTTGGATATGTTCGCACATCCTTCCACAAGGCAGAATTTAGACCGGCTCCGTTTGTTCGGCAACCGTATCATCGAACCTGCCGAAGGGGAACTTGCCAGCCATCTGGTGGGTAAGGGGCGTATGGAAGAACCTGATAAGATTGTGGCGGTCCTGGAAGATTTCTTCGCTTCCCAAACCCGGCTTGAAAAAAAAAAGATTGTAATAACAGCCGGTCCGACATATGAAAAGATAGATCCTGTGCGTTTTATAGGTAACTATTCTTCTGGAAAGATGGGGTTTGCATTGGCGGAAGCGTGTGCGGAGCAGGGAGCGGAAGTGACATTGATCGCAGGACCGGTGTCTTTGACGGTAGTTCATCCGAATATCAAACGGATCGATGTCGAGTCGGCCGAAGAGATGTATCAGGCGGCCATAACTGCTTTTCCGGAGGCGGATGCCGGTATTCTTTGTGCCGCTGTGGCGGATTATCGCCCGGATGAGCAGGCAAGCGAAAAGATCAAGAGGGAAACGAAAGGAGAAATGTCGCTCCGTCTGGTTCCGAATAAGGACATCGCAGCTTCGTTAGGGGCGATCAAGCGTGAAAACCAGATCTTGGCAGGTTTCGCATTGGAAACAAATAATGAAATGGCCCATGCGGAAGGAAAGATGAAGCGGAAAAACCTCGATTTTATCGTGTTGAATTCTTTAAAGGATGCAGGTGCCGGTTTCCGTTGCGACACGAATAAGATCACGATCATCGACAAGGAAGGCGGGACGATTGCTTATCCGTTGAAGAGCAAACAGGAGGTGGCCGTTGATATTGTAAATAAATTGGCAACATTATTAAAATGAGAATGATTAAGAAATTGTTATGCATATGCTTGTTGGGAGCTGCTCCCTTTATAGGTAAGGCGCAGGAGCTGAATGCCCGCATCACTATAAACAGTGATAAGGTACAGAGTACGAATAAACAGGTATTCAAAACCTTGCAGGATGCATTGAATGATTTCGTCAATAACAAAAAGTGGACGGATGCTACTTTTGCCATGAACGAACGTATCGACTGTTCCATGACTCTCATCATCAACGAAATGGTATCGGACAATAGTTTTAAAGGCGAGATACAAGTGCAGGCCCGCCGTCCGGTATATAATTCCAGCTATACGACTACGTTGCTGAATTATCGTGATACGGAACTCTCTTTCGACTATACCGAATTCGAACCGTTGGAATATACGGAAAATACATTGAACAGCAATCTGATTGCAACGGTTGTTTTTTATATCTATACGATCCTCGGACTGGATTTCGACAGTTTTTCTCCGAAAGGTGGCACTGCTTTCCTCGAACAGGCCATGCAGATTGTGAGCCTGGCACAGGCGCAACCTACATGGACAGGATGGAAAGCTTTTGAAAACGACCGTAACCGCCATGCTTTGGCAACGGCTCTGACGGACAATACTTCGGAACTGTTCCGGGACATGTGGTATAATTATCATCGTAAGGGGCTCGATGAAATGGCTGCAAATCCGGATCGTGGACGTACGACTATAATCGGTCTGCTCCCGGTTCTGGAACAGGTGAAAAGTGCCCGGCCGACATCTCCGTTGCTTCAGATGTTCGCTGATTCCAAACTGGATGAAGTCGTTTTGATCTATTCGAAAGCAACTACACAGGAAAAGCAGGAAGGTTATAAAATGTTGTCCAATCTGTATCCTGCTCTCACGACGCGTATGGAATCGCTTAAAAAGTAATCTGGAATAGCTATGCTGAAGTCTTTATTTATACGTAACTTTGTTCTGATAGACAGCTTGGACATTAAGTTTGATAAAGGTTTTTCTGTGATAACCGGCGAGACGGGTGCAGGAAAGTCTATTATATTGGGGGCCCTATCCCTGGTCTTGGGACAGCGTGCGGATGGAAAGAGCATTAAGAACGGTTCTGAAAAGTGTGTGATAGAAGCAGTCTTTGATGTCTCCCGATATAAATTGGAAGAATTTTTTCTTACGAATGACTTGGAGTATGATGCGGAGATTTGCATTCTTCGCCGGGAATTGTTTGCATCAGGTAAATCCCGTGCTTTCGTAAACGATTCGCCTGTCCCGCTTTCTGTAGTGAAGGAACTGGGAAGCCGGCTGATCGATATCCATTCGCAGCACCAGAATCTTTTGTTGGGAGATAACCGGTTTCAGCTGAAAGTAATCGATGTAATGGCCGAAAACGATATCCTGCTGATTCTTTACCGAAAGGAATACAGCCGATACCTGTCTCTGAAAAAGGAACTGAAAGAGTTGACCGAAAAGGCTCTCCAGACCAAGCAGGAGGAAGACTATGTACGTTTTCAGTTGGAGCAGTTGGCCGATGCCGGTTTGGTTGCCGGTGAACAGGAAGAACTGGAACAGGAGCTGGAAACCCTTTCCCATGCCGAAGAGATAAAAGGTTCTCTTTATAAGATAACCCGATTGCTGGACGGGGAGGAACAAGGAGCTGTCCAACTGATAAAAGAGGCCCTTTCCACCGCAGACAGTCTGGAACGTTATTATCCGAAAGCGAAAGAAATAGCCGAGCGTCTGCGTTCTGCCTATATCGATATGAACGACCTGGCTTCCGAAACGGAAGTCCTGAAGGAGGACATAGAATTTAATCCTGAGCGCTTGGATTGGGTGAACGAACGTCTTAATACGTTATACACCTTGGAACAGAAACACCGGGTTTCCAAAGTCGAAGAGCTGATGGAGTTGCTGGATAAATATAATAAGCAGCTGAAGGAGATCGATTCTTTTGATGAACAGATCGAATCGTTGAAAAAGCAGTTGGAAGTCTCTCACCAGGAACTGCTTCAACAGGCAGCCGTATTGAGCGAGCAGCGTAAGATCGCCTCGAAAGCCATCGCTTCCCAATTGGTAGAAATGGTTGTCCCGTTAGGCATGCCGAATATGCGATTTGCGATCGATTTCGTACCTAAACAGGAACCGGAAAGCGATGGAATGGATGAAATCCGGTTTATGTTTTCCGCCAATAAGAGTGCGGAACTGCAACCGGTGGCCCAGACGGCATCCGGAGGCGAAATCTCCCGCCTGATGTTATGTATCAAGGCGATGATTGCCGGATTTACGGCGTTGCCTGCCATTATCTTTGATGAAGTGGATACGGGGGTTTCCGGGGATATAGCCGATAAAATGGGGGATATCATGCAGGAACTAGGTACGAAGATGCAGGTTTTTGCCATTACCCATCTCCCCCAGATCGCAGCAAAAGGGAAAGACCATTATTTTGTTTATAAGGAGGATACGGATGAAAGGACCGTAACCCGTATCAGGAAAATGAATAAAGAAGAGCGTGTAAAAGAGATTGCGCGTATGCTGAGCGGTGCTTCGTTGACCAGTGCTTCTATTGCAAATGCGAAAGAGCTGTTGAAATCAAAGATTTAAACCTTTTCATCGCGATCCGGTCATAATAGCAACAGAATGTAAGTGCTAATTTAAAATTGAGAGACATGAAGAAATTGAGTATTCTATTAATAGCGATCCTTTTTTGCAGCTTGCAGGGACATGCACAATTTTGGATCAGTTTCGGATGGAATGAACCCCATTGCCAGAACTGCCTCTGGATGGAACAGGCAATCCGCATGACGAACCGTCAAGCTGCCGAGTATCATAAGATCATTCATCGGTACGGAGAGAAGATCGAGCGTGAAGCACGCAAGCATTATCGCTATTGGGATCAGTCTGCCCGGAAGATATATAAGTTGCGTATGGAACGGGACCGGAAATTACAGCGTATCCTTTCGCCTTCGCAGTTTCGTTTGTATGTGCGTTTCGTCCGTGAGGCACCGACACGCATTCATGACTGGAGAGGTTGGTACAATAATCCGCATTATCCGCACTACCGTCCGTCCAATGCGTGCTATCGTTATGAAGATCATTATTGGCATTGCCAATGGGAATATACGAACAATAGATGGTTTGACCGTTTCGACGACGGCAAATGGTATCCCGGTAAATATGATCGTCCTCAACCACATCATAACAATGGCCGTCCACATCATGACAATGGGCAGTGGAAGCCCGGCAAATACGATCGTCCGAGCCATCAGGGAGGCCGTCCCGGTTCCGATCATCACAAGAATAAGCACGATAAGGACAAATTTGACAAGAAACGTCCGGATCGGGATAAAGACAGGCATTACGATAGGGACAAACGGTCTGACAAGGATCGCACGAATAGCCGCCAACGTACGAGTGACAGGCGGAGCATAGAGAAAAGTATCTGATAATGGAATTTAGAGTAAACCGGCGCACCCTGCTTTTAATAGCCGGATGCGTTTGGATCATAGCTGGCATCAATATCTTAAGGATCGGCATCATCACGTGGTTGAACGATGCCCATTACTGGCTGTTTAAAGTTGGAGAGGCAATTGTTGTTTTCCTGCTTTTCTTCCAGTTTGTCTTTCGCCGTTTGTTTGTTAAACATTCCGAGCGGATTTCCCAGAAAGGGGAAAAGAACTGTCCTTTTTCATTTTTTGATGTGAAAGGCTGGATCGTGATGATCTTTATGATTACTTTCGGTGTTACGATCCGTCATTTCCAATTGCTTCCCAACTCCTTTATTTCGGTATTTTATACCGGACTTTCATCTGCTTTGATTATTACTGGTATTTTATTCTTGATCCGGGCTTATTCATCGTCACGGCATAAGCTGAAAAGCAATAGCTAATATATACGAGAGTATATAATAAAAGCGTAAATCTTTTGTATCTTTGTCCGCATAAAGCCGGGAAAAATCGAAATAGTCCGGTGATGAAAACGGAAAAGATATAGAATAATGAAAGAAAACGAAATGGTGTTCGGCATCCGTGCCGTGATCGAGGCAATCCAGGCCGATAAGGAGATTGATAAAATATTGGTGAAACGTGAACTGCAGGGAGACTTGTCTCGTGAATTGTTTGAAGTTCTGAAAGGACGTGATATACCTGTACAGCGTGTGCCTGCCGAACGTCTCGACCGTTTGACACGTAAGAATCATCAGGGAGTAATCGCTTTTATCCCGGCTATCACATACGAACGGCTGGAGAATATTATTCCGTTTGTGTATGAGCAGGGAAAGAATCCGTTTATCGTGTTGTTGGATGGGGTTACGGATGTCCGTAACTTCGGTGCGATTGCCCGTACCTGCGAATGTGCGGGTGTGGATGCGATCGTGATTCCTTCAAGGGGAAGCGTAACGGTGAATGCCGATGCGATTAAGACCTCGGCCGGTGCGCTCCATGTATTGCCTGTTTGCAAGGAAAAAAGTATTACGGAGGCCATCCGTTTCTTACAGGCGTCCGGAGTAAAAGTCTATGCTGCCAGTGAAAAAGCTTTTGAGAATTATACGGCTATTAAATATGACGGACCTGTGGCTATCGTAATGGGAGCCGAAGATACGGGAGTTTCGATGGATAATCTTCGTATCTGCGACAGCATGGTGAAGATTCCGCAGTTCGGTACGATCGGTTCGCTGAACGTATCGGTCGCCTCTTCCATCCTGATCTATGAAGTGGTTCGCCAGCGGATGAATGAACAAGGCACAATAACGTTATTAAAATAAAGAAACAATGAAGAAAGTTATCGCAACAAAAAACGCACCTGCCGCTATCGGTCCGTACAGTCAGGCTGTGCAAGTAGGAAATATGCTGTTTGCTTCCGGCCAGTTGGGGCTTGACCCCGCAACAGGCAATTTCGCAGAAGGAGGAGTGAAAGAACAGACCGTACAGGCATTCAAGAATGTACATGCAATTCTGGAAGAAGCCGGCCTTAGCATCAACGATGTCGTAAAGACAACCGTATTCCTGGCCGATATGAGTGATTTCGCTGCTATGAACGAAGTATATGCTTCTCAGTTCGAAGGTACTTTCCCGGCCCGTTCTGCTGTCGCAGTCAAGACATTGCCGAAGAATGGCCTGGTGGAAATCGAAGTGATTGCCGTAAAGGAATAAAACAATTGTCTTTGATTACGAATATAACTGCTTTTGATTTCAAAGACAGTTATATTCGTAATCAAAGACAACTTTTGTTAAATGTATTTCGTGAACTTGTATCGGTCACGCAATTTTTTTGTTCCTCTTCGCTCAAAGAAGTGAAATTACTTTCCGAATAGCTTTCCGATCAAGTCTTTCTTTCCTATCTTCTGCAATGCTTGTGTGATTTGGCGGCGGAACTCCGGTTTATACCAGAAAAAGAACTGACGTTGTGCCAGTTTTTGTTCTTTCGTATGCGCCGTATATACCTTTTCCAATGTATAGGGATGATACCCTGTGTAGTACATCTCCGTTGCCAGTGTCATGGGGGTAGGTGTAAAATCCTGTACCTGTTCGAGTTGAAAATGCAGCTTCTTAGTCTGGATAGCCAAGTTTGCCATATCCGCCTCGGTACAACCGGGATGGCTGGATATGAAATAAGGGATTAATTGCTGGTTCAATCCGTGTTGTTTGTTTACACGGTCGAATATCTTTTTGAATTGCCCGAAAAGCTCGAATGAAGGTTTGCGCATCATCTTCAGGACATTGTCTTCCGTATGTTCGGGTGCGACTTTGAGGCGGCCGGAGACATGGTGAGCTATCAGTTCCTCCATATAGGTATGGGCTGCCTTGTTCAGATTGTCATCCGCATACCGGTGCAAGAGCAGGTCATAGCGAATGCCGCTACCGATAAACGAACGTTTGATTTCCGGTATGCTGTCCACTTCTTTGTATATATCTAACAACGGCGTATGATCTGCATTCAGGTTTTTGCAGATGACAGGGGAGATGCAAGAAGGTTTCTTGCACTGGGCGCAGATATCCGGATTCTTCCCTTTCATCCGGTACATATTGGCCGAAGGGCCGCCCAGGTCGCTCAGATATCCTTTGAAGTCCGGCATTTGGGTGATCTCCTTAACTTCTTTCAATATGGACTCTTTACTTCGTGAGGCGATAAACTTTCCCTGATGCGCCGAGATCGTACAGAAAGCACAGCCCCCAAAACATCCCCGGTGGATGTTTACCGAGAACTTGATCATCTCGAAAGCCGGTATCGTCTTCCCTTTGTATTTAGGATGGGGCAGGCGGGTGTAGGGCAGGTCGAATGACGCATCTATCTCTTCTTCCGTCATAGGCGGGAAAGGAGGATTGACGACTATCGTCTGTTTGCCTACCTTTTGCAGGATGCGGGAAGCCTGCTGCTTGTTGGATTCTTCCTCTATATGTTTGAAGTTCTTGGCCTGTTTCAGCTTGTCGCGCAGGCATTCTTCATGGGAAAAGAGATTGATATCTTCTGGTAGCGGTTCTACCGTATCCGCCAAATAAGCCGTTTGCCGTATATCTTTAATCTCATGGAAGGGAGTTCCGGCTTGTAACCGACTGACCAGTTCTTTCAGGGGAAGTTCTCCCATGCCGTATATCAGTAAATCCGCCGGGCTGTCTTTCAAGATTCCGGGGAGCAGCTTATCCTGCCAGTAATCGTAATGTGTGACTCGGCGCAGGGAAGCCTCTATACCTCCTAATACGACGGGAACATCCGGGTAGATTTCTTTCAGTATCTTCGTGTAAACGATGCTGGGATAATCCGGGCGCATGCCGGCACGACGGTCCGGAGTATAAGCGTCGTCACTGCGTAGGCGTTTGTTGGCCGTATAGTGATTGATCATCGAATCCATCGCTCCGGCAGAAACTCCGAAGAACAGGCGAGGGGCTCCTAACTTCTTGAAATCCCGGTAGTCTCCACGCCAGTCCGGTTGCGGAACGATTGCTACACGCAGTCCCATCGCTTCGAGTGTCCGCCCGATGACGGCGGCTCCGAATGAAGGATGGTCCACATATGCGTCACCGCTGAAAAGTATCACATCTATATAGTCCCATTCGCGGGCTTCAACTTCTTTCTTTGTTGTAGGCAGCCATGCCTCCGGTCTGAATGTTCTCATGACTGCAAAGATACAAATTATATTCTGTCTGTCATGACGGGCTCAAGTTATAACTTTTGCTTATGGGTGATAGGAATTAATGATGTACAAGGGGTATGGAAATCTTTTACCTTTGCAAATAAAAGGAAAAATAAAGTTTGCAAGCGAACTTTATAGTAGCCGGAAATGTTTTAATAGAAAACATATCATTAAAAAACAATACAATATGAAAACATTGACAGACGAAAAGCTCACGATCGTAGGGGCAGCAGGTATGATTGGTTCGAATATGGCTCAGACAGCCATCATGATGGGACTTACTTCTAATATTTGTTTGTATGACCCGTACGCTCCTGGTTTGGAAGGGGTGGCTGAAGAGTTGTTCCATTGCGGTTTCGAAGGTGTTAATATCACTTTTACTTCCGATATCAAAGAAGCGTTGACTGGTGCTAAATATATCGTAAACTCCGGTGGGGCTGCCCGTAAGGCAGGAATGACCCGTGAAGACTTGCTGAAAGGAAATGCCGCTATCGCCGAAGAATTCGGTAAGAACGTAAAGGCTTATTGTCCGGATGTCAAGCATATCGTAGTTATTTTCAATCCGGCCGATATCACCGGTTTGATCACACTGTTGTATTCAGGTTTGAAACCTTCGCAGGTGACGACTTTGGCTGCTTTGGACTCTACCCGCCTGCGTAGCGAACTGGCTAAACATTTCGGCGTATCTATGGATGTTGTAGAGAACTGCCGTACATACGGCGGCCATGGCGAACAAATGGCTGTTTACGCTTCTACTGCGAAAGTGGAAGGCAAATCGTTGGCTGGCATGATCGGCACGGATGCCTTGACTAAAGACCAGTGGGCTGAAATCCAGACGAAGGTGACAAAAGGTGGCGCCAATATCATTGCTTTGCGCGGCCGTTCTTCTTTCCAAAGCCCGTCTTATGTTTCCATCGAGATGATTGCTGCCGCTATGGGCGGTAAACCGTTCCGCTGGCCTGCCGGCGCTTATGTCTCCAATGGCAAGTTCGACCATATCATGATGGCGTGGGAAACTTCCATTACAAAAGACGGCGTAGCATTGAAAGAAGTAAAAGGAACTCCGGAAGAAGAAGCTGCTTTGGAAAAGAGCTACGAACATCTTTGCGCATTGCGCGACGAAGTGATCGCAATGGGTGTTTTGCCTCCGATCTCCGAGTGGTACGCATTGAATCCGAATATTAAATGAAGGGATAGGTAAAAAGATTTAGGTTATCAGGTTATAGATATTTATTAAAAGAGTATGCCGAAAGGATTTTCCATTCCTCCTTTGGCATACTCTTTTTTATTGATTACAGTGCAGTTTGATTATCCGATAATTTCCGGATAAGTTCAGCAACGTTTCGTCCGTCCATAAGTCCATGATGTGCACAGACCGAAATGGGCAACAAGTATTTGCTATTCTCCTGCATCAATTTCCCTGTAGAAATACGCGGAACGGAATCTCCGTTCTTAAAAGATGTGGCATGCTTCATTTCGGAAAAAGCGAACCAAGGTAATGCCGAATAGCGGATAACATCTTGTCTACTTGTATTTTTGGAAAAAGACAATCCTGTTCCGTTCTTAACCCTTTCTATTTCCTGTGTTGCTTTTTGGATAAACAGATCGATATCCGGATCGTATTCAAAAAAGCCGAAACCGAAAGTCCCGTCTTCACGCCCAATAGTCGGAGAGATATGGATCGTATCATAACGGACTACCGAGTCTTTTTCTATTCGTAATTTGAATGCATCGGTTTCGTTTACACACTTCAGTAAGAAATGAAGGGAATAAAGGAAAAAAGAAACATTCTGTTCTTTACTTTGTCTGTAGACATCAGTAAAATCCACAAGAGTTGTAACCCCGAAAAAAGGGTCGTCGAATGCAGAAAAGAAAGCGAAATGCTCTTTTCTGTTCCAATTGTCTAAATCGATAACTTGCTTCATCTCATTCTGTTTTATAAATGCCTTTCCGGATAAAGCGCATCCCACCATTGCGGTTCGTCTTTCAGGTATTTGGCGAACCAGGCAAAGATGGTGTTCTGCCATTCGAGACGTTTCTTATAATCCGCAACACCGTGATCCTCTCCGTCTACCTGTACGAACTCGACTGTTTTTCCAAGTAGTTTCAGAGCCAGGAACATCTGGATGCTTTCCCCGACGGGCACGTTCGTGTCTGCATTTCCGTGAAGCAAGAGGAGAGGTGTTTTTATCTTGTCGGCATTGAATAACGGACTATGTTTGGTATAGAACTCCGGATTATTCCACGGATAAGTGCCTGTATTGGCAACCGAGCAATATCCATATCCCCAGTAACCTTCACCCCAATAGCTACTCAAGGCACTGATGCCCGCATGACTGACAGCGGCTGCAAACAGGTCGGTCTTTGTTTGCAGGTATTGTGTCATGAAACCGCCATAGCTGGCACCGGCGCAACCGATTTTCTTAGGGTTGACGAACGAATGTTCTTTGCAGAACTGTTCTGTTCCCTGGATGATTTCATCGGCGGTCTTGTCTCCCCAGGCGTTTACGTGACGGGCGGCGAACTCTTGTCCGAAGCCGGTCGTGCCGCTTGGGTTCAGAGTGTAGACCACATAGCCGAGGGCTGCATACATGTGCATGGAGTAGCTGAATTCCAACGCACGGTTAGTGGGAGAGGTTCCGCCATAATAATAGACGATCATCGGATATTTCCGGGATGCGTCGAAGTTGGGCGGGAGATAATAGCGCCCTTGAATGATGGTCCCGTCGGTAGAGGTGAAATTCCAGTCGTGCACTTCTCCGAATTGGATGTCTTTCAGTTTGTCAGCCGACAAGTCGTAGATCAGTTGTGTCTTCTTACTCTTGGTGTTGTAGCTGTACAGGCGGTTGGCGTTGGATACGCTCTGTCCGTAGTAATACATGACCGGAGCGGCTTCGGCTAGCGAGTAGTTGTAAATGACGTCTTCCGGCAGGTCGAGGCGGCGGATTTTCCCGTTGGCCGGATTGCAGGTATAGACACGCTGGTAATCCTGGTCTTCCGTCAACATATAGATCTGTCCGTCGAATTTGTTCCATTGTGCACTTGTGACGTTCGGATTGAAGTCTTTGGTAAGCGCTTTCGCTTTCCGCGTTGCCGGATCGTACAGGAAAAGCTGTCCGTCGTAGGTGTTGGATATCTGCCCCTTTTTGATGTTCAGGCCGATATTGTCGAAGGCATTGCCGGAACCGAATACCATCAACCGCTTGCCGTCCGGTGAGAAGGTCGCCCCATTGATGTATTTGGCTCTTTCCCATAAGGTGTCGACCGCCATGCTCTGCAAATCCAACTTATACATGGAATTGCTGGAGTGGGGCAGTGAAGTGTAATCCTGCTCATTGGTACTGAACAGCAGGTAACGGCTGTCGGCACTGACATCATTGATAAAGGTATTGTTATGCCCGTATGTCAACTGCTCGTATAAACCGGTTTGAAGATCGTAGCGCCAGATCAAGTAACGGTTGCGGAACCCCGGCAGACGATCGTTCGGTTCCAGAATACGGAGCATATCCGGTCCGTCTTTAGGTCCCTCTTCCTGGATGGTATAGAGCAATGTCTTTTCATCCGGAGTAAAGCTGAAGCTGCCTTCCGGCAGATTTTCCGCCAAGATTTCCTCCTGCATGGTAGCCGGGTCAACGGTTACCAACTCTTTCCCGTTCATTCCGGTACGGGTGAAATACATCTTGCTGCTCGTCGGCATCCAGTCGGCAGTTAAGATAAACCCTTTGTCCTGCAATAAAATCCGTCCGGTCGCAGCATCCCGCAATTGGGCGTATTGTTCGCTTTTCCCACCTTCCATACGGGTGTAATATTTTACCAATACATATTTTCCATCAGGTGAAACGCTCGTTCCCCGGAATTGCGTTCCTTCCAGGATATCGCGTGGCGTGTACCGCTTTTCAGGATCGAGGGAGGCTATGACCTTTGCTTCCTCTTCGCTCTTAAATTTGGCTGTCAGCGTGGACGGACAGGTATCGGTGTCGGCTGTCAGATATTTGATTACCACTTCATAACGGTGCGGTTCCAAAGCCAACTCGGAAGTGGCGCCGACCGGTTTATTGTTGACGAACACTTCGAATGTACCCGCCCCGGAAACCTCCAGCGAACCTTTCGTGTAACGGTCGCTGTTTAGGTAGAACGAATAGAGATGCAAGGCATATCCTTTTTCGGGCGTCGGGACGGTAATCAGTCCGGCGGTATCCGCGTCGATAACGGCTGCATTGCCGAGGGCACGGCCGAACGGGATAGTCGACTTGACCAGGTTTTTCGCTTCGAAAGGTTTGCCATCGACGTTCAAGCTGTCTGTCAGGATCGGTTTGTTGACCGTAATCGGCCCGGCATGGAGGTACTGCATCACTTTAACGTCTTTTGCCGCTTGTGTGGCGAAAGCCGAAAAGAGGAGTAACGGGATAAGTTTAATCTTCTGATTCATGTATCATGTATATTTAGAATGTCTGTTTGCGGGTGGCGCTAATCATATAGAGTCGGTCACTGTCTTCCATCGTGTTGACAGTGAAGAAAGGGGATAACATGCGTGCCAATTCTTCCACGGGAGGCAATCCTTCCGAGAGTTTTCCGGCATGCTTGTCATGGTGTCCGTTGATCCTGTCGCGGCTTTCGCTGTGGCAGACCACCAGTTTGCCGCCAACCAGCAGTAGTCCGGCTAAATGGGAGATCAGTTTCTCTGGTTCCTGGAAATGGGGGAAAACACTGTAGGCGATGATATAGTCGAAAGATTCTCCCCGTATGTCCCGTACGTCCTGGCAACGGAAGTCGACGATAGGTGTCGCGTATTTGCTTCGTGCCTTTTCGATCATCCCCGGAGAGATATCCACTCCCACGATTTGTAAGGGGGAATAGGGCAGGAGATAACTTTCCAATACGCCTGTCCCGCATCCTATGTCCAATATACGGAGTCCTTTCCGCAGGCCGGTCCGTCGCAGGATGTCGTTCAGCTTTTCCGGATCATGGTAGCAAAGCTCGTCCCACCGGTCGGCAAGGGTGTCGGAGAAATCCGCTACCTTGTTCATGGCAGTTGTCCCTCCCAGACAAAACAATCGGCAAACAAGCCTTTGAGGTCTGTCGCCTCTTTGAACAGTCCGAACACGGAAGAGCCGGAGCCGGACATAGATGCATAGACGGCTCCCTTTTCATACAGCGTTTCTTTAATCCCTGCAATGACTGGATGTTTCGGGAATACGCTTTTTTCAAAATCGTTTACCATCAATTCTTTCCATTCTCCGACAGGTCTCCGGATGATTTCTTTCAAAGAGATAGCCGGAGCTGCGGGCGTCACCATCGAATAGGCTTCCGGTGTCGAGACGGCAACATCCGGCTTGACTAGACAGAGATGGTAGTCTGCCAGCGACAATTCCACCGTTTCGAAGATATTTCCCGTGCCGGATGCGAATACCGGCATATTGCGGATAAAGAACGGACAATCCGCTCCGATGGAGGAGGCAAGTTCTTCCAAGCTGTCTTCCAGGATATGAAGTCCGCAATAGTCGTTCAGCAACTTCAGCATAAAGGCAGCATCGGCCGAGCCTCCGCCAAGTCCGGCTCCGAAGGGAATAGCTTTCAGCAGATGGACTTCCAGTTCCGGGATTTCGTACTGTGACTTCAGCAGATTCAGTGCTTTGACAACCAAGTTTTTTTCTATTGGAGCATCTACCGGTATTCCCGTTTGTGTGAAAGAGAATGTATCGGCTCTGACTATTTCCAGCGCATCTTTCACCGGGATCGGATAGAAGATAGTTTCGATATTATGGTAGCCATCGGGACGTTTGCTAACAACATTCAGCCCCAGATTTATTTTGGCATTAGGAAAACTGATCATACGTTTCTTTTTTAATGATTGGCAAATGTAAGTATTAATACAAACTTTTCCATACAAATCAAGTGGTAACTGTGGCAAATTATGGTTGATAGAATGTGAATCTGACAAGTTTGCAGAAGAGAGGAATACTGACTTAGTTCGTTATGAACTACGGTCATACTGTTGGCAAAGATAGTAAATATCCTGTAATAGCTTATATATAGTTGTTATTTATCAGGGATTTTCTGTGTTTATTTTGCCTGTGGACGGATTAAATTATACTTAGAATCTCCGGTTTGGGTATAAACAAGGGTGACTAACCGCTGGTATTTTATCGTCTTTCCCTTTATTGTAGCCGATTTCAAGAGACATATCAGGCCTTGATTTTTAGTAATCGACTTAGTTCATAACGAACTAATTAAATTAAAATATCATGGTAAACGAACCTAAAAAGCGCAGTATCACAGGCAAATTGGTAGCTAACGTACTGACCGAACGTGAGGATGACTTCACATACAATGTAACCTATGTCGCAAACCGCTCTATCAAAGACCTTTGCCGGATAAGGGCAGCCAAAGGGAGCAAATACACTGCTGCCGAGTATGAGAGCATGTGCAACGATCTAGAAGAGACGGCGAAAGAAGAGATGTACTCTGGTTCTACCGTGGAATTAGGCTTTATGAACAACTCCCTCGGAGTCGACGGGCCGTTTATCGGGCCGGGAGCCACTTTTGATCCTGCAAAGGAGGAAAATCTACCCACAATCACTGCCGTTACAGATGTCGTGACCGCAAAGGTCAACTCGCAACTCACCCCGTTAGTAAAACCGTCCTTAAAGAGGTACGCCGTAATCGCTTCCCTTATAAACTGAGGGTAGGTGAGGATGAAGAAAGGCCGGGCGAA
Source organism: Parabacteroides sp. MSK.9.14 (assembly GCF_019041495.1). Classification (NCBI taxonomy): domain Bacteria; kingdom Pseudomonadati; phylum Bacteroidota; class Bacteroidia; order Bacteroidales; family Tannerellaceae; genus Parabacteroides; species Parabacteroides sp. MSK.9.14. The sequence goes on along the minus strand of NZ_JAHPXO010000013.1, from coordinate 24,504 downwards.
CTCTGATGTTCCCCTTTTTATACGATGGCCGTAATAAAACAAGTATAAACTACATAATAATTATAGCATATGAAAAATAGGTACTTAAAGAGTTTGACAGCGCGTGTGACGATATTGATGCTGTCTTTTTTATGTCTGGCAGGAAGCCAGGGAGCTGGGGCACAAATCCCGATGGAGAGAAGGAACAGCTCTTCAACCAGTGTTGTGTCGTCACAAAAGCCGGTAATGCCCCGTATGACTAAAAGCGGAGGTAATGCTGTTTCGGTAAATGGTACGGAATACGATACTTGGGCTAATGCTGTTGCGGCGATCAATTCAAATGCGACAGAGACTTCGTTCGATATCGTATTGTTGAATCATGTAATGGATGCAAAGATAATGCCATCTAAAGCGTGTACGATTAGTGGGAGTACGTCTTTGATCAATTTCGCCTACATTAATGAAGATAGCTATCTTACGAGATTGCAAATGTTGGCTCCATTGACGTTTAAGAACATTACGCTTCAGGTATGGCAGATAGCTGCGAACGGGCATGCGTTAACGTTTGACGAAGGAGTTACTGTTGTGAGTAAATATACTTCTGGAGGAAATGATATTGCCGGTATTCGGAATATCTGGGGAGGAACAGATTCATCGAGTGATGTGGCAAGTTCCGACATTACGATCAAAAGTGGCCAGTTCGGCTGGATATGTGGCGGTAGCGGTTCTACCGGAGCAGTCATTGGAACTGCTAAAATAACAATGAGTGGCGGAACGGTTAACGGATCTATTTTCGGAGGGGGGTATGAAGGTGCATGTGGCAATACGGAAGTCGTTATGTCGGGAGGTACTACCTGCTGGATTTATGGAGGGGGTGAAAAAGGGAATGTGACCGGCATTTCCAAACTGACTATTTCCAACACGGCTGCCATTACTGAAAATATATTTGGAGGTAGTGATTCCGGTACTTGTGGAAATACGGAAGTAAATGTTTCCGGTGGAACTTTTGCGTATGGCATATATGGAGGTTGTTTTACTGGGCAGGTAACAGGACTTTCTAAAGTGATCGTGACCGGAGGCAATTTTTCCGGTACGATTTACGGAGGGGGATTTGGGAAAAAATGTGGGCAAGGCGATAGCAGGGATGCGAATCTCGGCAAAGTCGGAAAAACGGAAGTACATGTGTCTGGGTTGACGAATGGAGAAGTTTCGGTTTTTGGAGGAGGTTTGTATGCGGATGTGACAGGGAATACCCAAGTTACGATAAATACAGGAAAATACAATCATATATATGGTAGCGGGTATGTGGAAAGCCCTTATAATCCAGCCCATATCGGAGGTGATGTGACTGTCACGTTCAATGATGGAGAAACACAGATCTTAGGAGCGATAAATGATCAAATTGCAGGTGCTTTGGATGGCGTTGTTGCAGGAAGTATGAATATCGTCATAAAAGGAGGTACGGTCACGGCTGGCCTTCAGTCTGGGAACAGAGCTTCTGTTTCAGAGAATGTCTACGAAAGCTGTACGTTGACGTTTGATGGAGTAGGGAATGAAAGCACTCCATATGTAACTCCTATGATTGAGGGTTTTACAGATATCGTCCTCAATAATTCGGTTGTCAACTTTAAAGAACCTCAGGCCATAGAGAACGGAATGTTCCTTTTGCATGGTTTTAGTCTTGATCCCGCACATCCGGTAAACATAAGCGGGAATGGCAAATTGGTCGGGACCGGAATCCTGCTTCACAAAATCAGGGAGGATTTCTCGGTTAACACACCGTTGGTAATTGCAAGCAATCTTCCCAAAACCACTACATTCGCCAAATATGTAAAGATGGAAGCTGGCAGTGTCATTACTGCCCCTGTCTACAAAGCCGGAAAAACCTATCGTCTGAAAAAGGATGGCGAAACCCTTTATACGGTAAACATCACGGAACCGGACCGGAAACTCGGAACTTTGTCTGTCGTATGGGATAAGTTTAAAGAGCAAGATGTCAAGCTGGAAGATGGCGACCAGGCTCCGGAGAATACCCAGTTGACCGTTACTGTCGCTTCCGCAGATGCGGGTATTACTGCCATTCTCAAAAATAACGGTCAAACGATAACGAGCGGTGAAAAACTGACCTTGTCCGCTGATGCTGATATAACGGTGGAAACAGAAGTCCAACCGTTGGATTTGTCCCAGCGGAGCAATGATGTCACGATCTCGAAGGATGGTGATGATTGGAAATATACGGAAGCCGCCATTACAAAAACCGCTACGGCAGCAACCTCTTTCAACGGTACAATCAAGAACACCCTTGCCGATGGTAAACGCATGTTGATCGATAACACCGCACAGGGTGTTTTGATCTTCGAGAGCGCAAAGATCAACTCGACATCGACCGCAGCTCCGGCTCTGACAATCGAGAACGGAGCGAACGTCTCTTTTAGCGGCAACTTGGAAGTAAAGACAGGAAATGCCGACCAATACGCTATCCGGAACGACGGAATCCTGACCATTACAGGTGCATCGACAACGATCACATCGACCAATACGAATGGAAGTAGCGATAAAGGGATTCAAGTCGGCAATGGTGCGGTCATTGTGTCCGAGACAAACACTACTCTTACCACTTCCGGCCTGAGTAATGAAGGGACTGTTGTCGTGAAAGAGGGTGCGGAAGCCAAAACCGATGGAGGACAGGATTTACAAAAGACCTACCTGGTTACGGTCGTCGATCCGGGCAACGGCCATACCTTTACGGTAAAAGCCGGAGATATCGAAGTCAAGTCTAACGACAAAGTTGCCGATAAGACGGTATTGGCAGTCCAGGCAATCCCGGCAAATGGCTATCGGTTGGAAACAATCACTGCCATTCCCAAAGATGGGCTGACTGTGGCATTGGCAAACAACGGAACCTATGTGATGCCTGAAAATGAAGTGACCTTCAAGGCTACCTTTAAAAGTACGTATGTTCCGCCTGCCCCGACTTACTATACCGTTACCCTCCCCGAAGTGGAAGGTGTCACCACCAATCCGAAAGCCGGTACACGGACCGTCGAGGAAGGCTATTCGTTCAGCTTTGCCCTGACGATTCATGAAGGTTACGAAAGTTCACAGCCAGTAGTAAAAGCCAACGGCATAGTTGTGGAACCTCGTGAAAGCGATGGCAAATACATCATCCGGAATATAGAGGAAGATACGGAAATAACGATCGAAGGCATCATAAAAGACGATCCGACGGGCAATGCAACGATTGAAGGAGAGACAAAGGTTCAAGCTATCGGTTCTACCCTGCATATCTATCTCCCGAAAGCGGAAACCATCAGCGTCTATACGCTTTCCGGACTTCTGTACGAGCAACAGGATGTATCCGCAGGAAGTACGCAGATACATTTGAGTAAAGGTATGTATCTTGTGAAGATCGGAGAGGGTACGTATAAAATCGTAATCCGGTAATAAAAAAGGAAGGTGTTCCAAAACACCTTCCTCATAATCTTTTAGATAAGGATTTATCCTTATCTCTGCCCTTCGCCAATCATTTCTTCAGCCAACACTTTGTCTGCATCTTTCTGAATGTTAGGGAGTTCGAGTCCGTATCCTTTGATACGGTCTTCACGTTTCAGCAACAGGGAGATTACGAGTGCCAGGACTCCGAAACCAGTGAAGATCAACATCGGGATCGTATAGTCGTAGGTCGGTTTACCGTTGATCTCTCCGGAAATACAATATTGATCCAAAACGATACCGATTATATACGGAACTCCCATCAATCCCCAGTTCTGTACCCAGAATATCAGCGCATAGGCTGTTCCCAATTTGTTTTCCGGGATGATCTTTGGAACGGAAGGCCACATGGCGGAAGGAACCAGCGAAAATGCGATGCCCAACAGCAGGATCAGTATCAGAGCGACCAGCCAGTTGTCCAGCATCGGAATGGAGAATGTGAAGTGGATAAATATCAGCATAATGGAACCGATAATCATGATAGTGGCTCCTTTTCCCTTACGGTCGTACAAGTTTCCGAAGAACGGAGTTAAGAGAATATTGCCGAATGGCAGCAAAGCCGGAATGACACCGGACCATTCGGGATCGATACCGAATTTGTTAATCATCAGGTTCGGGGCATATTTCAAGAAGGGGAAGACGGCTGAATAGAACAGTACGCAAAGGAGTGCCATATACCAGAAGCCTTTTAATGTAATAATATCCAAGATATCACCGAAACGGAACGGCTCTTCTGCTTCTTCTTCTCCGGTAGCACCGGCTGCATCTTCTGCATCACGTTTCTTGTCCATAACTACGAATACGATGAAGGATAACAGGCCGATACAAAGCAGAATCAAGCCGATGAAGATCGGCATGCTGATGGAATTGCCGAATGCGCGGCTCAACAAAGGCGTAACACCAATAGCTAACCCTGTACCGATACGGGCACAAGCCATTTCCAGCCCCATTGCCAGGGCCATTTCCTTGCCTTTGAACCATTTTACAATGATCTTGGAAACGGTGATACCGGCGATCTCAACGCCTACGCCGAACAAAGCATATCCTAATGACGCAATTACCAATGGATATCCATACTCCGAACCGAAAACGGTAACGGTTGCACCGTCAAAGTTGTGTGATATACCGAACCATTTGATGAAAACGCCGATAAGCATGATGCTGGTCGCCATCAAACCAGTGAAGCGTACGCCCATCTTGTCCAGGATCATACCTCCGAAGATCAGCATCAGGAAAAATACATTGAACCAACCGTAAGCACTGGTGAATTTACCGTATTCATTGGCTGTCCATCCCAGTCCGCCGCCTTCGACGGGGGTTTGTAGTAAGTCCTGTAGCGGAGCCATCATGTCCGTGATGAAGTATCCGCAGAGCATTGTGAATGCGACGAGCGCCAGTACGGACCATCTTGCCGTCTTCGATTCGCTCAGTTTTCTCTGAATTTGTTCTGTCATGATATTTGTTTTTGAATTATGTTATTTGTCTCTTTTCAAGAACAAGGGTAGGGCGTCCGCCACGACGAAAGTGCTTCCGCCAATAAAGATGATGTCGTCTTGTCCGGCTCGCGCCAATGCTTTTTCCACGGCTTCCTGCACGGAATCGCAGATTGTGCCCGATAAACCGTGGAAGATTGCTTTTGTTGCAAAATCTTCCGCAGGCATTGCCCGTTGCACGGATGCTTGCGTGAAGAAGTAAAAGGCTTTTTCCGGCATCAGGTCCAACACGCCGTCGATATCTTTGTCGTTGACCATGCCGACGATCATAAAGAGGTGCTTATGCCGCTTCAGTTCTTCTTCCAGTTGGATGTTCAGATATTGCCATCCTCCGACGTTGTGCCCAGTGTCGCATACGACTTTCGGATTCTCCTGCAAAACCTGCCAACGCCCCATCAGCCCTGTCAATTCGACCACATGTTCGAAACCTTCCCGTACTGCTTCGGTCGGAATGTTTACACCTATTGTATTCAGCAAATTAATGGCCCCCAATACGGTTGTGGCATTCCTGAACTGCACGACGCCACCCAGTTCACCGAATAGCTGTCCGTATTCCGCAGAATCCAGATACCATTCGCCTGTATCCATCAGATATGACTCTTTCAGCAGCCCTTCGTCCTGAGCGAAATAAACCAATGTGCCGGCTTTGACTGCTGCGTCTGCAAAAACTTGTGCCACACTGTGCCGGTCTATTTCTCCGACCAACGCCGGGACATCCTTTTTGATGATTCCGGCTTTCTCAAAGGCAATCTTTTCGACCGTATCTCCTAAGAACTGGGTATGATCCAGGCTGATGTTCGTAATGATACTTAGGATGGGAGTGATGATATTGGTACTGTCCAGACGGCCGCCCATGCCTACTTCGATTACGGCATAATCCACCTTCTCGGCACGGAAATAGTCGAATGCCATGCTGGAAGTCAGTTCGAAGAAGGAAGGATCGAGAGTCTCAAAGAAAGAACGATGGCGTTCTACGAAGTCGATGACATATTCTTCCGGTATCTTTTGTCCGTTTACCCGTATCCGTTCGCGGAAGTCGACCAGGTGCGGAGAGGTGTAAAGCCCGACCTTATATCCCGATTGGCGCAGGATCGCGGCCAAGAGATGGCTGACGGAGCCTTTCCCGTTCGTACCGGCTACGTGTATTGTTTTGTATGCTTTATGCGGATTGCCTAAGTGATCGTCCAGTGCAATGCTGGTTCCTAATCCGGGTTTGTAGGCTGAAGGTCCGGCATTCTGAAAAACGGGAATACTGGTATATAGATAGTGTAGCGTCTCTTCGTATGTCATGCTGTTGTTATTTATTTTCGCAAAGTTAGGTACAAATCTTTTAGGAAAAAAGGAATTACTTAAAATGATAGATGGAATAAACAAGAAAAGGATATCCGGTTCCGGGTATCCTTTTTGATTTAACTTTTATAATTCTGTGAATTTAATTTCTTGGAAGTGCTTCTTTTACAACCATCTGACGGCCTTCGTAAGTGGCTCCGTTCAAATCTCTGATTGCGTTTTGTGCTTCGGAATCTTCCGGCATTTCGACAAATGCAAAACCTTTAGACCTTCTTGTATCGCGATCGATGATAAGTTTTACAGAATCAACTGTTCCAAACTCTTCCATTACATCTCTTAAATCCGATTCCCTAACGTTATAGCTAAGGTTACCAATATACATGTTCATAAATATAAAAATAAAAAAATTAATAATTCAATAATCGAATGTAAGGAAGTTATTTATCAGAGATGAAAATGCTCAATATGTAATTGAGAAGATACATGTGAAAAATCAAATCGATATAATCTCTCATTGTTTGTTGATACAAAGGAAAGCATTCTTTTCGGATAATGCACTATGCTTCCCGATATATATTGAATAATTTATTTCTTTTGTGAAATTAGGTCAATACTTAAGGATTGGTAGTTGTCTTAAATTTCACTATCTTTGTGCCCCGTTACATGAATTATAATGGAAGTAGAAAAGGATGAATAGACAACGTGTTACTTATACTCCGACTGGTGGGGTATGTTCTAAAATGATGATTGTCGACTCGGAGGACAACGTGATTAAAAATGTACAGATCATTGGTGGTTGCCAAGGAAATACACAAGGTTTGTCCAGACTGCTGGTCGGAATGGAAATCGGCGAGGCTATCCGGCGTCTGGAAGGCATTGATTGCCGCGAGCGTGGAACGTCATGCCCGGACCAGTTGGCACAGGCATTGAAGCAGATCAGTCGATGATCAGCTTATAACCGATCCCGCGTACGTTCAGTATTTTGATTGATTCGTCTTTTGACAGTTTATGTCTTAACTTAGTAATGAATACGTGCAGGCTGCGGGCATTGAAGAACGAATCGTCTCCCCAAAGTTCCAACAGGACGTCTTTCATGGGCAGCACATGGTCTTTGTTTTCACATAGGCGTTTCAGTATTTCGGATTCGCGGTTGCTCAGCAATTGCTTTTCTCCGCAGTACTGGAGCGTTTGTGTGATGGAATCGAATGTATATTGTCCGAGCGTGAAGTTGCTGCTTTCTTCCTTACGGACACTTATTTTATTCAATAATGCCTTGATACGGATAATAAGTTCCGCCATGCCGAACGGTTTTTTCAGGTAATCGTTACCCCCTAGTTCGAAACCTTCGACCACGTCGTTGGCTGCGGAACGGGCGGAAAGAAAAAGAACCGGTATCTGTCGATCCGTTTTCCGGATGTGCCGGACCATCGTGAAGCCGTCGATTTTCGGCATCATGATGTCTGTGACGATGATGTCCGGCTTTGCTTCTCTATATCGTGACAATCCTTCTTCTCCGTTTGCGGCGAGAATCACTTCAAATTCTTCACCGTCCAAAGTGTCTTTTATAATCATGGCGAGTGTCGGCTCGTCTTCTACCAATAATACTCTGATCTTATCCATTGTCGTTAATTTTTAAAATGAAGGGTGAATGTGGAACCTTTCCCCAGCTGGCTTTTAACCGTTACGCTCCCGTTGTGTTTAGACATCATGTCGCTGACGTAGTACAAACCTAGACCGAAGCCTTTCACGTCATGCAGGTTGCCGCTGGGCACGCGGTAGAACTTATCGAACACCCTCTTTTGGTTAGCTTCGCTAATACCGATCCCTTCGTCTGTGACCGAGAGAGTCATTTCCTGGGACGATACTGTTCCTTTGAGGATAATGCGGCAGGTCTTTTCTCCGGAATACTTGATTGCATTCCCGATCAGGTTGCTGAGCATGTTATACAGATGGGTACGGTCGGCCGTTACGGTCATATGCTCCGGTACTTCTGTCGTGATGTCGATCGGTTTATCTGTTTTTAGCTTGAACTGTTCTATAAGCGGAGTCAGTAGCTCTGCAACCTGTATCGTTTCGAGATGAAGGCGGAAAGTACTTCTGTTCTCAACGGAAAGAGTGAGGATTTGTTCGACCAAACCGGATAGATGATTCAATTGCTCCCGCACGATATCCAGATATTTCTTTTGCTTCTCGTTTGTCGTACTGCTGTAGTTCAGCAATACATCATTGGCGGCATAGGCAATGGAGATCGGGGTTTTCAGCTCATGCGTCATATTATTGGTGAAATCCGTTTTAAGTTCTTCCACCGTCTTTAGTCTCAGTATTGTGTAGAGCAAATAAACGAAAGCGACCAGGATAACCATAAAAAGCAGGAAAGATGAAATCAATATACCTGCCATCTGCCGGAATACAACCCGGTCAGGAGATTGGAGTTCCAATTCGTAATAATATTCCGGTTCGATCACATGTGTGAAGTGGACAGCGTCTTTCCAGGATTCCCCTTTTTCGGAAGCATCCGTATAGGCATATAATACGGAGTCTTTCGCTTCTTTCCGGATTACCTGCAGGCGGTACGGGACGGTGATGCCCTGTTTCTTTAATCCGTTCTTTAATAGTGTATTGAATTGTGCGTAATTGACGGGAAGTAACGTGTCTATCTTTTGATGCATGAGCATCTGCACGTTCCTTTCCAGTGTACCGATAATCTGCAAATATTCATTTAGAGTTTGGGCAGCTTCTATATATTGGATTGTCGAATTCGGCGATGATATCGGCATATTATCTGTTGAAAGGGAATCTTTCCTCTTTTCCCATGCCGTGTCTTGGCTAAAGCTGAATTGAGGATTTATCTGGCTGTGAAAATTGTTATTGCTTAGAGAGTCCAGGCGCAGGAACAGTTCCATATAGTCGGCCATCCGCATGGCTTCCTCTATATTATCCCACGTGCTTTTCTTACTAGACACATATAAACCTTTCAGCCAGTATCCTTGTGAAATCAAGAGTCCGGCAAGCGAAAGGCAAATAAGCACAGCTATTATCTTAAATCGGAGGCGCGTTTTCATATCCTTTTATATTTACAACAAAAGTATATGTTCCGATTCAATTTATTGCGAATCCGGTAAGACTAAATAACACTTAGAGCCTGTTTAAATTTCTCTGAAATAAATTTTGCATAGCCCTCATCGGCCTGCTTTATCTCTTTATAGGATTATTTTGAAAAACAACTGTCATACTATCACTAATTTCCTTTTATCAATTGAATATCAATAAACACAAGCAATGATAGTAGGTATGATAGATGCCTATTCCATCTATCATACTATCACTAACCGCCTGTTTAAGATTCTTCTTCACATGACTTATTTTCAATAACATAATAAGATAAGCCCATTGACACCCGGGTCTCGACATCATTCACACTCGGGTGTCAAGACCGTTCACATCCGGGTGTAAAAAGCCTGTAAACGGGAATCTTCGGCACTTTTTCTGCCTGTTTGAAGCAAAATAAGTCACGTGTTTCAACAAAAAAGACGGCATCTCCTACAGAAAAACATCCTCAATACAACTCTCACAACCAACAAATGCAAAATTTAAACAGGCTCTTAGTATATTAGAATGAGCGCTCGGCATTGTTCGTAAATATTAGACTCTCCGGAAGTTGAGGTTTATCGCATTTTCCTGTTTCCCTCAGTTTGGCTGACAAAACGGGGTCGGTAATCGGATAAGCTACCGGTCTTATTGCTCCTTATCTCAGCGATAATACTAAATAACACTCCGTAAGCGAGTGATAACACAGTTTCTCCTCGGAAGGCTTTTCCTTTGCAGTGTCAATTGAAAAACGAATGAAAATGAAACGAATACTTTATTACTCTCTGGTTTTACTTACTGCCGGTAATGGGATGTTACAAGCGCAGAATTGGATTCATGGAAAAGTGGTCGATAAAGAAGAACGACCGGTAGACGGGGTGGCTGTCGTGTTGCAAACATTGGATTCTACTTATATAGATGCAGTCGTTACGGATAGTCTCGGGGCATTCATGTTGAACAAGGAAGCCGGTCCGAACTATCGTTTGTTGTTCCAGCATCTGCTGTACGAGCCGGTTTGTAAAAAAATCTCGACTGCTGATGCCGGTACGATAAGCCTGACTGAAAAAGATTATGAACTGGAAGGCGTTGTGGTAAAAGCCGAACGTCCGCAGGTCAAAGTGGAAAACGGCGCTTTGAGATACGACGTGCCCCAATTGATGAAAGATAAGGCGGTCAGTAATGCGTTCGAGGTGGTGAAACAGATACCCGGTGTGATCAGTACGGACGATGCTGTCCAACTGTTGGGAGCCGGCAGTCCGAGCATTGTGATCAATGGGCAGTTGACCACGATGTCGGTCGATCAGTTAGTCGGTTTGCTGAAGACAATTCCTGCTTCGCGGGTATGTAACGTAGAGATCATGTATAATGCACCAGCCAAGTATAATATCAAAGGAGCTATGATCAATGTCGTATTAGATAAGGAAACTGTCGAAAAGAATACTTTGCAAGGAGAAACCGGTGTCGATTATTTGCAGCGCCATTATGCGGAGGGGAAAGTCCATGGCAACTTGCTTTACTCCACATCTCGTTTCAATATAGATTTCTTAGCCAATGGGGCTAAGGGACGGAACTATATGGGAGAGGAGATCCAGGCCCTCCATACCCTGAAAGATCAGGTAACGGAGGTCAACCAATCGGGACGTGGCACCCGGAGCGGCATAGATGGAACGATGCGTTTAGGTATGGACTATACTTTCAAAAATGACGACAGGCTCTCTGCCGCCTACTATCTTACGGCCGGCAAATCCGATCTTGAGCGGACGGCCGTTACAACCTTCCAGGCATTGAAATCCGGACAGCCGGTGGAAGAACGCCTGAGCCGTACATACATAGAGGGAAACAGTGCGTTGCACAATGTCCGTATTCAATATGACGGTAACTCCGGACTGATGGCGGGTGCGGATTTTACACGTTATCATTCACCCGGCTTCCAGACATTTGTCGATCAAAGCCATGAAACGACAGTGACGGATATGCAGAATAATTCCAAGCAGGATATTTCACAAGGAGCACTATTTATTAACCATAGCCACACTTTTGAAACCGGGTGGGCACTGAATTACGGTGTCCACGGCGGTTTCACCTCTTCGAAGACTTATATCGATTATCTATATAATAAAGGTAACGGCTATGAATCGGCTCTTGATGAACTTGAAAATAACCGCCAGAAAGAGTATAGTGGAAATGCCTTCTTGGAGGTGTCCAAGGATTTCGGTTCGCATTTCTCTGCAACAGCTTCTCTGAAAGTTGAATACTTTAAATCGGATTATACCTCTAACGGGATGAAATCCACACTTTGGAATGATTGGACCTTATTCCCGAATGCGACACTCAGCTATACGGTCAATCCGATGCACATCATCCAATTGGACATAAGCAGCGACAAAACCTATCCGTCCTATTGGGATGTGACGCCGCAGGAAAGCCCGATCAACTCTTATTCCGTTATCTTGGGCAATCCTTCCCTGAAGCCTTACCGTTCTTATAGCGGGCAGTTGATTTATATCCTGAAGCAGAAATATACGATTCTGGCTTTTTGTGACTATGTGCCCGATTATTTCGCCCAGTTGCCTTATCAGAATACCTCGGAACTGAAAAACGTTTTCCGGTATGAGAACATGGACTACCAGTTGCAATTCGGTGTAGGGGTGATCGTTCCTTTCCGGGTCGGCGAGTTCTGGAACAGCCAAGTGACTTTGTCCGGTCAGCGTATGCAGGAGAAGTTGGACCATTTTCATGATCTGTCTTTCCATAATGAGAAATATACCGGGCAGTTCAAGATGGATAATACGTTTACCCTTTCCAAGTCTCGTCCGAATTTGAAGCTGGATTTGAATGGCTATTTCGTTACCGGAGCCGTGCAGGGAATCTATGATCTCGGTCATCTCTATGATGTGTCTTCTGCATTGAAATGGCAGTTTGCCGACGATCGTGCTACTCTGATTCTGAAATGTAACAACATCTTCCGTAGCAATATGCCTCATACGATGGAAATCAACCAGTCCGGCCAATACAGCCGCCTCTGGAAACTGGACGACCAACGTTGTGTAACGGTTTCTTTTGTCTGGAAGTTCGGCGGTTATAAGAAAAAGCAACATGAAGCGGTGGATGCTTCCCGATTCGGCAAATCGATGTGATCTGTTCTTTTGACATTTAGATAGGGAAAAGAGGGTTGAACATGCTTGTATATTATTGTCGTATTCTAATTTGAGTGTCTCTCAAATAGCCGATGAATCAGGCTATGGTAATGTTCCATACTTTATCAAGCAATTTGAAAGTATAACCCGGCAAACTCCAAAGGAGTATCGTATTTCTCTTTTGCAAGGTTCGGAGAACCGGATAAAAAGTAGTACATTTGATGCCCGATAACAATTAGAACAAATGGCAGAAAGAGGAAAAAATACTGGAGGAAAAGGGAGGCAGAAACAGGTTGTAGTACCCGATATGGGACGTTTGCAACCACAAGCCCGTGAGTTGGAAGAGGCGGTGTTAGGTGCTCTGATGCTTGAAAAGGATGCCTACTCCATCGTTAGTGAAATATTGAAACCGGAGAGTTTCTATGAGAAGGCACATGAGAAAATTTATGCAGCTATCGTAGATCTGGCGATCAGCCAGCGTCCGGTGGATATGCTGACCGTCACTGAGCAACTGAAGAAGCGAGGCGAATTGGAAGAGGTAGGTGGCCCGTTCTATATTTCCCAGCTGACCAGCAAGGTTGCCAGTAGTGCCCATATCGAATATCATGCTCGTATCATCGCCCAAAAATATCTGGCGCGTGAGTTGATCTCCTTCACTGCTATGATACAGGGCAAGGCTTTTGATGAGTCGATCGATGTGGAAGACCTTATGCAGGAAGCGGAAGGAAAGCTCTTTGAGATTTCTCAGCGCAATGTGAAGAAAGATGTTACCCAGATCAATCCTGTCATCAAGGAAGCGATGGTTATGCTTGAGAAGGCTGCCAATCAAAAAGAAGGGTTGAGCGGTCTGCGCACCGGTTTCGAAGGATTGGACAAAATGACGTCCGGATGGCAAAATTCCGATCTTATCATCATTGCCGCCCGTCCTGCGATGGGTAAGACGGCTTTTGTCCTTTCGATGGCTAAGAATATGGCGGTAAACCATAACACGCCGGTGGCTCTGTTCTCTCTTGAAATGAGTAACGTCCAGCTTGTCAACCGTCTGATCGTGAACGTATGTGAGATTCCGGGCGAGAAGATCAAGAGCGGGCGTTTGGAAAACTATGAATGGGAACAGTTGGACTTTAAGATAAAAGAATTGTATGATGCACCGATTTATGTAGACGATACGCCGAGTCTTTCGGTATTCGAACTGCGTACGAAGGCTCGTCGTCTGGTGCGTGAGCATGGTATTAAGATCATCATTATCGACTACCTTCAGTTGATGAATGCAAGCGGTATGAGCTTCGGCAGCCGTGAACAGGAAGTAAGTACTATTTCACGGTCGTTGAAAGGATTGGCGAAGGAACTGAACATTCCGATCATTGCCTTGTCTCAGTTGAACCGTGGTGTCGAGGCACGTCAAGGGGCGGAAGGAAAACGCCCGCAGTTGGCCGACTTGCGTGAGTCCGGTGCTATCGAACAGGATGCGGATATGGTTTGTTTTATCCACCGTCCTGAATATTATAAGATAACGGAAGACGAACGTGGTAATTCCTTGATCGGTCTGGCGGAGATTATTATCGCCAAGCATCGTAACGGTGCGGTCGGAGATGTACGTCTTCGTTTCAAGAGCGAGTTCGCCAAGTTCATGAATGTGGACGAAGATGTTCCGGTCCGCGAGTTCTCCTCTAATATGAATAGTTCAGGCCCGATGGAAACAATGCCGCCCATACCACCGGCCGGTACCGATTTCTTGGCTCCCGGCAATAATGAGGTTCCGTTTTAATAATTCTATCCTCTTTTCAAAACATAGGTGTTTAGTATAAATAATTATTTAGTTTAATGGAGTGATATGGCAATTTGTGTTTTCAGCAATTTAATGCCTTTTTATTCTCTTCGTTAACCGGGTTCTTTCCTTCCGGTGTGTAGAGATGGTCGATGCGAGAGGCATATGCTTTTTCTATTTTCCCGCGGACGATCTTCATCGTGCTGTTGACCATGCCGTTCTGTTCGGTGAATGGCTCCGGCAGGATAGCAAAAGCTGCAGGCAGCCAGCGATCGGGGAAAAGGGCGGACAGGTCGCCTCCCTTGCGGAAACGGTCTATCTGGGATTGGATGATCCGGATTGCCTCTTCGCGTCCTTTATCGGATGAAAGATCAAGATACTGGTGCGTCAGATGCTTCTTCAGCCGGTCTTTGTTAGGGACGACGAGGGCAACGGTATAGGGACTCTGGTTGTTATACAGGATCAGCTGGTCGATGCAGGAAGAATGTTCGACGAGTGCCTCCTCGATCCCTTCCGGACTGTATTTTTCCCCGTCACTACCGATCAGCAGACTTTTGAAACGTCCGAGGACGTAGAGCAGACCGTCATGCCCCATATATCCCATATCCCCAGTGTAGAGCCACCCGTCGCGTACGGTTTCGGCAGTTGATACCGGGTTCTTCCAGTAACCGGCCATCACATTCTCGCCCCGTATGACGATCTCTCCTTTTTCGCCTGCCGGGAGTTCTTTTCCGTCGGCATCGCATATTTTCAGGTCGAGCGGACGGACCAACATACCGCTGCTGCCGAAGGTATGCCGGTGCGGGCCGTTGGTGGAAATTACGGGAGTCGCTTCGCTTAGTCCGTACCCTTGGTACATAGGAAGTCCGATTGCGTAGTAGAACTTTTGCAAGTCTTTATCGAGCAATGCGCCACCGCCGATGAAAAACTTCAATTGTCCGCCGAAGTTTTCACGGACTTTCGTGAAAAGCATGTGGTCGAACAGGCTCACGAGCGGTTTCAGCAGGAATCGGGCACCACGTCCCTTATCTTCTCCGCCGTCTCCGTTATAGATGTAAGCCACTTTGAGGGCAAAGTAGAACAAACGGGTTATATTCTTGCCCTGGGCACGGATGCCTTGTTCGATATTCTTTTTGAAATTTTTGGCCAGTGCCGGGACGCTCAGGATCAAGTAGGGCTTGAACTCTTTGATGTTGACCGGAATGTTCTTTAATGTTTCCAGTCCTGTCCGTCCGACTTGTACTGTTGCTACGGATGCTCCTTTCGACATGAAGATATAGAAACCGACCACATGCGCGAAACAATGGTCGAGTGGGAGGATTATTAATGTGCGCCATGTATCGTCGATATCGACACAAGATAGGGCTTGCTCCACGTTCGCCGTATAGTTACGGTGCGTCAGGATGACACCTTTCGGGTCGGCCGTCGTGCCTGAGGTATAGGTAATCGTCGCATAGTCGTTATTCTGTAAGGATTGTCCGACAGCAAGGAAGTCTTCCAGAGAATGAGATGCCAGATATTCTTTCCCCATCCGGAATACTTCGGACCAGGATATTTCTTTTTCTTTATATTCCGGCAGTTCGTCTATCACAATTATTTTTTCGACTAAAGGCAATTTATCCATGATAGCCCGTATCTTTTTGAGCTGGTTGCCGGAAATCAGGATATATTTCACATCGGCATGCACAAGACGGAACAGCAGGTCGTTCGCTTCTTCGAGCTTGATGGAAAGCGGGACGTTGGTCGCGCCGGCATAGAACATGGCCAGTTCGCCGATGATCCAAGCATTACGGCCTTCCGAAAGGAGCGCCATATTGTCGCCCTTCTTCACTCCGAGAGCTATCAGTCCGGCACCGGCAGCGTAGACTTGTTGCTGAACTTCCTTGTAAGTGGTCGGTTCGAAGGCATCCCTGGTTTTTTCCCACAGGAAAGGATTATCGGGATATTGTTTTACCGAATTTTCGAAAAGGTCTATAATTGTCTTCTTCATATTATTTATTTTTGTATTTGTACTTTCCCGATTTCATCCAGGTAATTACAAGCCACCTCTACCATTGGTACATTCTTGATCACGATACTGCGTTTTCCGTTCTGTTCGCGAAGCGTGCATTCGCGTGGATGCTTTTGGATGAAGCCGAGCAGCTTGTCGAAGGCCTCGCTTTCGTAGTAAGGACTTTCGGGATTAGTGACGAGAAAAATGCTCATCTGTCCTTTTTTCAGAATGACTTTTTCCATACCTAACATCTTTGCCATACGGCGAAGGCGAACGACACGGATCAGTTCTTTCCCTTCTTTCGGCACTTTCCCAAAACGGTCTTTCAGACGTTCGGTAAAAGCAAGTATATCACGCTCTTCCTCCATCTTGTCCAGTTCACGATAGAGGGAGACACGTTCGGAGTCATTCGGGATGTAGGCCGGAGGGAACATCAGTTCCAAATCGCTTTCGATATAGGTTTCACGGACATATTCGCTACCGGTGTCGGGGCGATTTTCGGTAGCGTTGGAATACAAGTCGGCAAATTCTTCCGCTTTCAGTTCGTCAACGGCTTCTTCCAGGATTTTCTGGTACGTTTCGTAGCCCAAGTCGGCGATGAAACCGCTTTGTTCGGCACCTAACATATTACCGGCACCCCGGATGTCAAGGTCCTGCATGGCGATATGGATGCCGCTTCCCAACTCTGAAAAATTCTCGATCGCCTGCAGACGACGGCGTGCTTCCTGCGTAAGACTTGACAAGGGTGGAGAGAGGAGATAACAGAAGGCTTTCCGGTTACTTCGTCCGACACGACCGCGTAGTTGATGCAGATCGGACAATCCGAACTGTTGTGCATTATTGATGATGATCGTATTTGCATTCGGTACGTCGATGCCACTCTCCACAATGCTCGTGGCGATCAGTACATCGTATTCGTAATTGACGAAATCCAGAATGATCTTTTCCAGCTTCTCCGGTTCCATCTGCCCGTGACCGACAGCGATACGGGCATCCGGCACTTCACGTTTGACAAGTGCTTCCATTTCATAAATATTTTGGATGCGATTGTTGATGAAAAAAACCTGTCCGTTACGGCTCATCTCGAAATTGATGGCTTCTCGGATGATGTCCGGGTTAAAACGTTCTACCTCTGTTTGAACCGGATAGCGGTTGGGTGGGGGAGTCGTGATGCTCGACAAGTCACGGGCTCCCATCAACGAGAATTGCAGGGTACGAGGAATCGGAGTGGCGGTCATGGTGAGCGTGTCGACGTTGGCTTTCAGCTGGCGTAGCTTCTCTTTGACGGATACGCCGAATTTCTGTTCCTCGTCGATAATCAGCAGACCGAGATCTTTGAATGTGACATCTTTTCCGACGATTCGATGGGTGCCGATGATAATGTTGATATTTCCTTCTTTCAAGTCTTTCAAAGTTTCCCTTATCTCTTTCGCCGTACGTGCCCGGCTGATATATTCGATTCGGCAGGGAAAATCTTTCAACCGTTCGGAAAATGTTTGATAGTGCTGGAATGCTAATACTGTAGTCGGGACCAGCACGGCAACTTGCTTGTTGTCCGAAACGGCTTTGAAAGCGGCACGAATGGCTACCTCTGTTTTCCCGAAGCCTACATCTCCGCAAATCAGTCGGTCCATCGGACGGTCGTTCTCCATATCGGCTTTGACATCGACTGTTGCTTTCATCTGGTCAGGGGTATCTTCGTAGATAAAGCTGGCTTCCAGTTCGTGCTGCATGAAACTGTCTGGACTGTAAGCGAAACCTTTTTCCTGTTTTCGTTTGGAGTAGAGGAGAATCAAATCGCGGGCGATATCTTTTACTTTTGACTTGGTGCGTTCTTTCATCTTCTCCCAGGCTCCTGTTCCGAGTTTACTCAGCTTGGGCGGTTCCCCACTGTCCTTGCCTTTATACTTGGATAGCTTATGGAGAGAGTGAATGCTGACGAATATAATGTCGTTGTTCTGGTAGATCAGTCTGATGGCTTCCTGCATTTTTCCGTTTACTTCCGTACGGACTAGCCCGCCGAATTGTCCGATACCATGATCGATATGTACGATATAATCGCCGGTCGTGAATTGGTTCAACTCCTTCAACGACAGAGAGAGTTTTCCACTTCTTGCTTTATCGCTTTTCAAGTTGAATTTATGAAAGCGGTCGAACAACTGGTGATCCGTGAAAAGGCAGACACGCAAGGTCTCGTCGGCAAAACCTTCATGGATGGTCTTGTTGACGGAGGTAAAAGGTATGTCGTCTCCCCGATCCTCAAAAATGGCCCTGATACGGGTTGCTTGCTTTTCTACATCGCTCAGTATATATAATGTATAGCCGTCTTCTAAATATTTATGGAAAGACTCGCTTACCAAATCGAAATTTTTATGATAGATCGGTTGTGCTTCCATTGAGAAAGTCAGGGTGGCATCGGCTACTCCTGTAGGCCGCGTACCAAAATGGAGCCGGCAGAAACCAAGTGCCGCATGTAGAAAATCCTCTCCGGTAATTAATTTGGCCCGCAGTTGCTCGATGTTGGCAAACGATTCTTCGTCCCCGGTGATTGGTTCTTCATTCCAGATACTGCCGATACGTTCTTTTACCCATGCCATGTCTTTGCTAGCGAGCAGTGTCTCGGATGGCAATGAATCTAGTAAGGATGAGTTGGTCCGGTTTCCTTTTGTCATTTCGGGCACGATATAGATGCTGTCCAGTTTTTCTTTGGATAGCTGTGTTTCCACATCGAACGAACGGATCGTCTCTACTTCGTTTCCAAAGAAGTCGATACGATAGGGAAATTCATACGAGAACGAGAACACATCTAAGATACTGCCGCGCATCGCATACTGCCCTGGCTCATAAACATAATCTACCTGCTCGAAGCCGTATTCGTCCAGTACGTCAGAAACAAACATATTGTCCAACCTTTCGCTGACACTGATCTTCAGCGTGTTTTCTTTCAAGATCTCCCGTGAAATTACTTTCTCCGCCAATGCTTCCGGATAGGTGACAATGATGAAGGGAGCAGTCGGATCCTGCAGCGTGCTGAGAACTTCTGTCCGCAGGATTTCGTTGGCTGGATCCACATGTCCGTACTTGATAGCACGTCGGTAAGCGGAAGGAAAGAAATAGATTCCGTCACCTCCTGTGAGTTGCACCAGATCGTGATAAAAGTAGCCGGCATCCTCTAGGTCATTCAACACACACACATAACTTCCTCTTCTTTTTGAAAAAAGAGAAGCTATTATCATTGCGGCCCCTGAACCGTTCAGTCCTTTCAGAAATATATTGCGGGACGTTTTGTTTTTTAACAGGGTATTTAATGCCGCCACTTGCGGATGGGCGGCATATTGTTTTAGTAAATCTTGTACCTCCAACGGATGAATTGAAAATTGATAATTATATATGCGCAAAATTACGGAAAATGTTACAATAATCTTCCTAAAACCAATGAAAATATCTACCTTCGCGCTTGGGTTGTCAATTGAAATGAGCAGGATCTTCTCATTTTCAATTCTCAATTCTCATTTTTCAATTAAACAGTGGATTATGTCAGACAGTATTGTTAACTGAAGCATATTCTTTGTAATGCTAATCTCCCATAACTGATTATTAAAAAGGTTATTGTGGCTGTTTGAGATATAATGACTTAGGACTATTTGACCAGTTTTTACCTCCTTACATTGCTGGTTTAACATGGAAGTCTTGCCAGAATAAAAGGCTCCGTTTACAAATAGTTTACAGTGATGGCTTATTTCAAAGTTTGTGTCAGGGGGAAAAGAAAAGATAATACATATCCTATTTATATCAGGGTAACTCACCTTCGTCAAGTAGGATATATCAAGACAAATAAGGTATGCAAAGCTAAGTTTGTTCGGAATGGTGATATAACAGACCCTTATATCATTAAAGATGTGTATGTCCAAATAGAAACTTATTTGGATCGTTTGAATCGTGTCAATACGGAAGGATGGGGTTTGGAGAGGGTTATGAATTTTCTTAAGAATGACCGGGACTCTATTTCGTTTTCTGACTTTGGCCGAGAGTTTATCTTGAAAATGGAGAATGAAGGCCGGGGAAGAAGTGCGAAAAACTATCTGTTAGCTCTTAAGAGCATGGAGAGTTACTTTGGTAACCCAAATATATCTTTTTCCGATATAACGTCCTTTTTTCTGAAGGATTGGATTTCTTCTATGAAAAACAGCAGGCAGAAAAAGAATGCCTATCCGAATTGCGTGAAAACCATGTTTAGGGCCGGATGTGATAAATTTAATGACTACGATACCGGTGAGATGCGCATTAGGCATGATCCGTTTCGTGTGGTAAAGATACCTCCTAAGAATATTGCAGACAAGAAGGCGCTGCCGGTAGATGTTCTCAGGCGTTTTTTTGATGTTGATATTACCTCTTTGAAACCAAGTAAGCGAGGTATGCCACCAAGAGCATATATCGCCAAAGATGTATCATTGTTGGTGTTTTGCCTGGTTGGAATAAATACGGTGGATCTTTACAATTTGGGTAAAGGTTGTTATAAGGATGGAAAACTCTGCTATAATAGAATGAAGACAAAGGGGCGGAGAGCTGATGAGGCCTATATTGAGATAGAGGTTCCGGATTTAGTAAAACCTTTGTTTCTTAAATATCAAGGAAGAGGGGACTGGCTGTTTAATTTCAATGAAATATATGCTTCGGATAAAACTTTTAATGATTGCGTGAATAGAGGAATAAAGGATATTGTGAGATTGGGTGGTTTACCTCCTGTTTCTACATATTCATTCCGGCATTCTTGGGCTACAATAGCTCAGGTTGTTTTTGAAGCAGGGCTAGATGTTGTTGGGTTATGTCTAAATCATGCGTCTCCGCTCCGGGTTACGGCTGGTTATGTAAAAACAGACTTTAGTATCATTGATCGTTTAAATATTAAGATACTGAGGTATGTCTTTGAAGAAAAAATAAAAAAAGGCGGAAATAATTTGTAGATTAAGAAAAAGCCTCTATATTTGCGGTTGAAATAGCGAGTTGGATTTTGAACGAAAGTTTGAGGTCCAACTTTTTGTGTTTATATATATTGTCTTAAACTTTCTTGTAAATATCCGATAAATAACCACTTACCTGGTGCCTTCCATAAAATTAGGCACAATGACAATATCTGTTTCAAAAAATATGTTGCTTGCGAAATTGCAGCAACTTTCTCGAATAATTCCGTCGAAATCTACGACTCCGATAGTATGCAACTACCTGTTCGAAATAAAAGATGGACGGTTGTTTATTACGACTGCCAATGACGAAGGCAGGATTACGGCCAGTTTGGAATGTATGGCAGAGGAAGATCTTTCAATCTGTGTTCCTGCCTCCATTCTTGATGGGCTGAAAACATTGCCGGAGCAGCCTCTTGATATTTATATCAATCCGGACAATAAATCGATTCTTATTAAATATTATGGAGGTAAATTCGAGGTCGTCGGATATGATTCGAAGCCTTTCCCGCAAAAGAAAAAGACAGAGATTCTTGACGAAATCCGGACTACGGCGGAAGAATTCAATAACGGTATCTCCAAAGTGATCAATTTTGCAGCTGCAGACGAACTGCGCCCTATTATGAACTCCGTATCTATTGAAACGGCTCCGGGAGAAATCATCTTTGTTTCTTCTAATGGACATGGGCTTGGTTTGTTTAAGAGAAAAAAACAATGTTGCACAGAGACCTGTTCGGTAATCATCAGCCGACAGATCGCATCTGTTTTGAAAGGGCTGATTCCGTTATCTGAAGAAGAACTAACAATTAAAGTAGGAAGCGATTGGTCGGAAATCTCTTTCGAGGATTACGAAATTTCTTTTCGTAATGTGGAAGGTCGTTATCCCAATTGGCGGGCTGTTGTTCCGAAATCCAACAATCTTGAACTGAAAACGGATACCAAATTACTATTGGGAGCCATAAAGCGCACTTCTGTATTTTCAAGTAAAGTATCATGCCTTATAAAGTTGAGTGCCCGTTATGATAAGCTTGTTGTATCGGCCCAGGACTTGGATTATTCCACTTCTGCGGAAGAAACCATTCCGGTAGAATTTGGAGAAAGGGAGTTTATTATCGGTGTGAAAGCGACTTTGATACAAGATATGATTTCTTGTATTGACGGCGATCGTTCGATACTTTCTTTCGGCACTCCCAGTACCGCTATTCTCATTGCCCCAGAGAAGCAAGCCGAGGGCGAAGAACTTACCTATTTATTAATGCCTATGACAATCCAGTAAGTTATGAAAGAGTTCAAAGATACAATACAGAAATATTTGGAGCAACGAGTTGCAGAAGATCCCTTGTTTGCTCCCAAGTTTGAAAATCCTAAAAAAAATATAGATGAATGCTGTCGTTACATTTTAGGAGAAGCCCGTAAACGGGGAACTTCCGTCGTAATGAGTGATGCAGAAGTCTTTGGGATGGCCGTACATTATTATGACGAAGAGAATATCAAGATAGAAAAAGTTTCTGCCGGTTGCTCTATTTCTTCTAATCAAAAGGTAGAGTTGACGGAGGAGGATAAGAATGCGGCCCGTGAAGCGGCTATCAAACGGTTGGCCGAAGAGCAATACCGATTGCTCAAAAAGAAGCCTGCAAAGAAAAAAGCAGATGCAAATGTCCAACAAATGAGTCTGTTTTAATATGAAGCCGAGAACGAAATTGGAAAAACGGGTGACGGAGTTAAGTGGAAAGCTGCCTGCCATCACGAAGGAACAGAAAGACTGGGCCAAAAAGCATCTGTTTGACCATTTTGCCTACAAATGTAAGGATGAGCTATGGTGTTCCGAATGTGGTAAGATGTGGGTCAATACGAGTAAAGATAAATTGGGTGACAAAATCGAATGCCCTTATTGCCACCATCAATTGGACGTAAAGGTTAGCCGAAAGCAGAAGAATCATGAAGAAACATATATGTCTGTCTTGCAAGTGAAAGGAGGTTTTCAGGTGATCCGGCATATACTATGTTGGAAAAATGCCAGGAAGGCAACTTCTCTGATTGGACAGCCGGACTGTCATCCTGTGAATTATAATTTCATCGAAATGGCGCAGGAGTGGATCTGTGAGGACGGTAAACGTACGATCATGGCCCGACCGATGAACACGGGATGTAACGGATGGATATATGGTAAACCTCTCAGTATTAAAAGCGAATATGGTAGTAGCTATTGGAATTATCGTGGTGATATATATGCGATATGGGGAGGACTATGTCCAAAGAAAGAGCTGTTACCTGAATTGAAGAAACGGGGACTGAATAGACGGTTCCCGGATGTCAATCCTTCGAAGCTAATACGTGATCTCTTGAAAGGCGGAAACGATGTGGAACTATGTCTCAAGACCGGGCAAATATCCATGTTGAAACACATGTATAAAACTGGCTTCTCCCAACTTCGCTATAAACCGTCGTTCAACATCTGCAACCGCAACCATTACATCATTAAGGACGCTTCTATGTGGGAAGATTATATGTCTTTGCTGTCTTACTTTGGTAAAGATATGCGTAACGCCCACTATGTCTGCCCTAAGAACCTGAAGACTGTACATGATAAACTACTAAAGATAAAACAGGAACGTGAAGCCAAGTTGAGACAGGAAAGGAATCGAGCACAAGCTATCAGTAAGCGCGAAAAGTTAATGAAGGATATAGCCGGCTTCTACGAGCGGATGGAAAAGTTCTTCGGATTGAGAATCGAAGAAGAGGATATAATCATCCGCCCTTTGGAAAGTGTCACCCAGTTTTATCAGGAAGGTAAGGTCATGCACCATTGCGTATATCAGAGCGGATACTACAGACGGCCGGAATGCCTGATATTGTCGGCAAAGGACACGGCTGGAAAGCGATTGGAGACGATAGAGGTAAACTTGAAGACACTGGATATCGTCCAGTCCCGCTCCTTCTGTAACGGCGTAAGCGAGTATCACGACCAGATAGTAAAGCTGGTGAAGAAGAATATGAACCTGATTCGTCAGAAATTGATAGCATAAAAGATTTAGTTGAATGGAATATATAGAATTTCTAAGAAATAAGATGGCTATCAGCCATCAAACAGGATTTGAAATTAATTCGGAAGAAATTACCCCGACATTATATCCTCATGTAAAAGATACCGTTCGTTGGGCGGTTGCCGGTGGATGCCGTGCTATATTCTCCAGCTTCGGTATGCAAAAGACAGTCACCCAGCTGGAAATACTTCGGGTAATCTTGAACCATAAAGGAGGCAAGGGATTGATCGTTTGCCCTAAGCGTGTGGTAGTCGAGTTCC
>NZ_JAHPXO010000137.1:0-466 GCF_019041495.1 Parabacteroides sp. MSK.9.14 | reverse complement strand
ACAACCTATAACAGGATTTTTTTAATACACAGTCAACCAAAATCAGGACGAGACAGATTACAGATAGTGATAGAAGCGTGATATATAAAACAGGTATCTATCACTTTAGATACGCACTGATTATCAAGACTCACACGACATTTAGTGATAGAGTGACAGATGTTCATGAAAAAACATCCAAGAAATCACCCCATCCCGACTACTGAGCTTCAACAAAGTTGCACTAAAATTAGATAAATTAACACAGGCATTGTATTTCATTGCCTATTGCCCTTTTCCCAGTTTTTCGACAGATACAAAATCATGTTCTGTGCTGATGAGAATATGCATAACCACAAAACTTTCAGACAAATATGCAATATTATAAAAATAAGATTATTTTTTGACCACCCATGCACAGAAAGAGATATAAGTTCTATCAGAACTATGGTTTTTAATTATCTCATATCCGGGTCAAAGGTATGAA
>NZ_JAHPXO010000136.1:0-502 GCF_019041495.1 Parabacteroides sp. MSK.9.14 | reverse complement strand
CAAGATAGCCAAATGATGTACTGAACTTGCATCATTCTGTTTTGTCCGGTTTATATTACCATCATACACCTCCTTTCTAAGGGGTTTCGGGGAGCTTGCCGTCGTAGTTTCTGAGGCTTTTCAGGCAGGCTCCCTTTCGTTCAATTACTGAACTTGGCCTCTTATTTTTACTTTGACAGGACTTGCTGTGTTACATTTAAGTGTGACGATTTCATCGAAAAAGCCTGTGTCTTTCGGTGTCATCCTGACTTCAATACGAAGCCGCTCTCCCGGCTTCGCTGGGTGTTTGTCATAGTTTGCAGTCGTACAACCGCAAGTGGTACTGATATCCAATATGACAAGGGGATTGTCTCCCGTGTTTTCTATTTCAAAAACAGCCGTTTTCTCTTCGGATTTCGAAAATGCGCCGAAGTCTACTTCGCTGTTTATGGCTTTTGCCGTCGTTTTGATCCGGTCGCGCCCCGGTGATATTTTCCCGGTCATCTGTTTCAAATACAAATCC
>NZ_JAHPXO010000135.1:0-519 GCF_019041495.1 Parabacteroides sp. MSK.9.14 | reverse complement strand
AAAGTTCTGATAATGGCTCTCATCTATGAAGATGTGGTCGATGCCCATCTGCTTGAAATCCACCACGTCGTCCGTGCGTGACTTTATGGCGTGTTCCACCTTCTCCAGCTTCGCTTCAAGGTTGTGCTTGCGCTTCTCCAATCCTTTCAGCATCGCCCGCGACACGTTCTTTCCCTGCTGCCGTAGCACTTCGAGGTTTTCCTCCACCGTGTCAAGCTCTGCTTGCAGGATGCGCTGCTGCAATTCCGGCGACTGCGGTATCTTGCCGAACTGGTCGTGCGACATGATGACGCAATCGTAGTCGTTGTTCTTTATATTATTGAAGAAGCGCACACGGTTGGCGGTCGAAAAGTCCTTCTCCGAAGCGTACAGAATACGTGCGTTGGGATATGCCGCCTGATAGGTGGCTGCAATCTCCGCAACGTTGGCTTTCAGCCCGATAATCATCGGCTTGTGTGCCAAATTCAGACGCTTCATCTCATGCGCGGCGATGCACATTATCAGCGTCTTACCGGTTCC
>NZ_JAHPXO010000134.1:0-519 GCF_019041495.1 Parabacteroides sp. MSK.9.14 | reverse complement strand
CCCTTGTATGTGACTTCCTGCGGACGGGAGTTTTCCCTGTTGTATACTATCAGTGCCATAACTTTCTTACTTTTCCGTTAAACAATTTTTTCAATACATGAAGCTTTCCACCGCCAGCATCTGACTTCTCCATGCGAAACCGCTGTGGGTACGTACCGCGTCCACTATCCTGCATACTTTCTGCGATATGGCCGATGCCGAGATACCCATGCATTCCGCCAGCGCCTTGAACGAGAACTGCGCTTCATAGAACCTGAGCATGAACATCCGGTATTCCTCGTAGGAGAACTTCTGCCTTACGAAACGCAGTATGTCTCTTACCAGCCGCTCGCACCCGTTCAGGTCGTCCTCGGAAAGGAATTTTGCCTCCTCGCCACATCGGAGGAAGAAATCATCTTCAGGGTGTGCATACCGGTTCTCCCTTTTAATCTTTATCAGGGCCGCCTTTTTGTAGCATCCGATGAAATACGCGTCATAGTCCGTTATGTCCTTTCCGGGAACCAGCACCTGCCTTCTTAC
>NZ_JAHPXO010000133.1:0-547 GCF_019041495.1 Parabacteroides sp. MSK.9.14 | reverse complement strand
CTGATAGCTGTTTTTGCAGGAACTCGTTATACTCACGTAAAGCCTTGAACTCCTCCACATCGGCATGGGCGTCCTCGATACGGGCGTTTGTCTTCCGGTTCGTATAGAAGCTAATCCCCCATTTTATCGCCTCGAATCCTCCTAACGTCCCGATTATTGTTAGTATATCGGTTAATTCTACATTCACTTTACACCTCCTTCCGTTTTTATTTGATCATCTTTGTTACGAGTTTTTCATTGCCATAAGGCAGTGTTTGTTATTTCTCCGCCTCCGGTCTGTGATAGATGGGAGGCGGATTTTTATATTATTCGCCCGGTTGCTCCTCTTTTAGCGGTTCATCCAAAATTTTGACATACGTCGGCATCGTGAACTCAGAGAACATGCCGTTGCGATCTATGAAGTCAACACGTTGTTTGAGGTATTGAAGTTCTTCATCAGTCAAAGCTATATCTGTTGTTTCTGTTATGGCCGCTGCATCAGTAAATCCGATATTGATTTGACCACTCCCCATATCCTTGATAACGATACGCTTCTGATCAACCTCCG
>NZ_JAHPXO010000132.1:0-588 GCF_019041495.1 Parabacteroides sp. MSK.9.14 | reverse complement strand
ACCCATTTCCCAATACGTGACGCGGCACAATCGAAAAGAGCGCAACCCCTCCAAGAGTTTTCAGAAAACCTCTTCTGCTTGTTCTCATAGTAAATTATAATTTATATAGATTAGCAACCTATTATTTTAATAATATAAATAATATCTGACAAATATACTAATTATCTAATAATCCTTGCAGATATTCACGTGTTTTTATCACATAATCATGTCTTGCACCATTCAATTCGCATTCAATAGTCAATGCTCCTTGAAATCCTTGCTTCTTCAGTTCTGCGATGACAGCCGGGAAATTCACCTCTCCGGTAGGAATGGGTACTTCAGCTCCCAATTCATACGGATTGTTCGGGTCCGGATATCTACCGTCTTTAGCATGGAATTCCTTGATAAGGCTGCCGAACTGCTTCACGGCATCAAGAGAATTCGCTTTTCCGTACATCAATAAATTAGCCAGGTCGCAATTGATAAACACATTACCAGTAGCGATGTCTTTAATGGCACGAATCAAAGTCGTCGGCGTTTCCTGTCCGGTCTCAAAATAGATCATCACACCGCGCTGCTTGGCATAATTCGCCAAATCCTGCATGA
>NZ_JAHPXO010000131.1:0-619 GCF_019041495.1 Parabacteroides sp. MSK.9.14 | reverse complement strand
TGACCTACGACGAGTTGCAGGCCGTCATGAAAAAGAAATTCACCATCCCACGGCTCGAGCTGGTCAGGGACATATTTGTCTTCGCGTGCTTCACCGGTCTGGCGTTCTCCGATGTCGCCACTCTGAGTGGTGAAAACCTGGTACAGGACAATCTCGGTGACTGGTGGATAAGGAAAGGAAGGGTCAAGTTGGAACACCGCAGAAAAGCGTCTTCCATCAGCAACATCCCGCTGCTGCCCGTTCCACTGGCCATATTGGAGAAATACAGGGAACATCCGATCTGCGTAAAGAAAGGATGCTGCCTGCCTGTCATGTGCAACCAGAAAATGAACAGCTACCTCAAGGAAATCGCCGATTTCTGCGGCATAAAGAAAAATCTGACCACGCATGTGGCCAGGCACACTTTCGGGACCACCGTCACGCTCGCCAACAATGTACCCTTGCAGGACGTGTCCGTCATGCTCGGACATGCCTCCACACGCATGACGCAGCATTATGCGCGGGTCATGAACAGCAGCCTGAAAGAGGCGATGAACAATGTGAAGGAACGTCTGGAATGGTAAACCTAATTTCCGCAAGCGAATGAAATCAGAGATTGCCATGCATTTTTTAGTGAGTT
>NZ_JAHPXO010000130.1:0-626 GCF_019041495.1 Parabacteroides sp. MSK.9.14 | reverse complement strand
CGGTTTCCGATTTTAGTAAAGGCAAGCGTCCCATTGTCACGGAAAGTCTGTAATGTTCTCGGACTGACACGTAGCTTCCTGCATACGGAATGACTGTCCATCCATTTGCCAGTTTCCTTTTGGTCATGGCTATTGCAGAGGGTTTCCATCCTCTGCACGAAGTAATCCAGCTTGGCTGAAATTTCCTCGAATGTCTTTTTCTCAAAACTGATAATTTCCATTGTTTCCGATATTTAGATTATACATTGTCTTCAATTCTCGCCGCTAAGGTAAAGCCGGACCACTCATTACACCCAACACTTCCGACAAGTGGAATCCTGTGGCACAGTTGGCGTAAGACAGAGGCTTGTTTCCTTGTTTTCAATGCAAAGAAAAGCAGGAATAATCACACCACAATGGATTTACAAACGACTGACGGTCTGTTACATCAGTTGTCATCGTGTTGCATAATCAGCGGGATTATGTAAATCGGAAAAGAGCCATGTTCCATTAGTACCGATTGAGCAGGTTGCAGCAATTAAAATAAGAATGGCGATACAGTAATATTATCCAATGTAAGAAACCACATCTGCCGGATTCAACAAAAACTCTGTTCTAACGAATCATTATCCAATATCTATAATCGT
>NZ_JAHPXO010000129.1:0-643 GCF_019041495.1 Parabacteroides sp. MSK.9.14 | reverse complement strand
AATAGTAACATGCCGACTGTTCTTGTTGCATTCATTCTCTAACTAATAATTCAACCCGTGCTTCTTTCCGATTGTATGCATAAATACTATCTTGATTGACACAGATATGTAAATAATTCGTTCCGGGTAATTGGAGGATTTCCTTTTTTTTCAATATCGGAGATAATTCTATTTTTAGTATTTCATTCGAAAGAACTTCTCCAGAAGAGCCTGTTCCAAACAACAACACATATAAGTAATTGCCATCCACATAAGCATCTGATACTATCTTTGTGTAACTATTCAACTTCCGTATATTTTCATTCTTAATTAGATCCTTTTTTATATAATCTATATCTGAAAAGTCCAAACTATCAACCATTTGTTTACTTTTCAAATCATAAATTTCCACTATAGGAATATTATCTGAAACGGTTATACATTTATCCTCAAAATTCAGAAGATGCCTACTATTCCGTATTCGGTTAGGCAACTCTTCTCCAAAATCCTTTCTCTTCCCCCAATGTGATTCCGTACCTATCCGCATATTCACCTCTAAAAACAATCCTTCCTTTTCTGCGGTTGAAACATATAAACATGAATCATCCACAAAAAAACGATATGGCATATAAATACGATCATTCAACAAGGCATACTTACCACG
>NZ_JAHPXO010000012.1:0-124647 GCF_019041495.1 Parabacteroides sp. MSK.9.14 | reverse complement strand
TGATGGCCCGTTCGTCTATCGGTTAGGACGCAAGATTTTCATTCTTGAAAGGGGGGTTCGATTCCCCCACGGGCTACAATAAACAGGATTAAAGAATAAATAAAGAGAATAGCTAAGAAATGGCAAATCACAAGTCATCAATTAAGAGAATCAGACAGACCAACGCAAAACGTCTGCATAACAGATATTATGCTAAGACTGCAAGAAATGCAATGAGAGTTTTGCGTGCTACTGAAGATAAGAACGAAGCTCAGGTTCTGTTCCCGAAGGTGTGCTCTATGTTGGATAAGCTTGCTAAAAAACACATTATTCACAAGAATAAGGCAGGCAACTTGAAATCCAAATTAGCGAAGCACGTCAACGCACTTGCAAAATAAGGTATTATACTTTATATAGTATAAAGCCGGACTGGTTAGCCCGGCTTTTTTAAACCTGATGGCCCGTTCGTCTATCGGTTAGGACGCAAGATTTTCATTCTTGAAAGGGGGGTTCGATTCCCCCACGGGCTACCTTTTTTAAAGAGACAAAGTTTGACTTTGTCTCTTTTCTTGTTATATACCTCCGTTTGACTATTTTCACACTCCCTATACCTTCTAAGTTAATTATTTTCACTATATTTGTTAGCTTTTTTAGACAGACAGATAATTACAGATTTTAAACGATAAAGACTCATGAGTGAAGAAATTAAGAATACTTCCACAGAGTACTCTGCGGATAGTATTCAGGTACTTGAAGGGTTAGAGGCAGTGCGTAAGAGACCGTCCATGTATATTGGCGATACCAGCGAGAAAGGTCTCCACCATTTAGTATACGAAGTTGTTGACAACTCTATTGACGAAGCACTGGCCGGATTTTGTACCCAAGTTGACGTAGTGATAAACGAAGATAACTCCATCTCTGTTACAGACGATGGCCGTGGTATTCCGGTAGATATTCATGAGAAAGAAGGCGTGTCAGCGCTTGAAGTCGTATTGACCGTGCTCCATGCAGGAGGTAAATTCGACAAAGGCTCTTACAAGGTTTCAGGAGGTTTGCACGGCGTAGGTGTATCCTGTGTAAACGCACTTTCCACTTACCTGAGAGCAGAAGTCCGCCGCGATGGAAAAGTCCACATGCAGGAATTCTCCTGTGGTAAGCCACTTCATTCTATCGAAGTGATCGGCGAAACAGATGTGACCGGTACAACCATCATGTTCAAACCGGACGGAAGCATCTTCTCCGTGACCGAGTATAAGTACGAGATTTTAGCTGCACGTCTGCGCGAGCTGGCATTCCTGAATGCAGGCATCACACTTAGCCTGACAGATAAACGCGTCGTAAAGGAAGACGGCAGCTATAAATCTGAAATATTCCGTTCGGAAGAAGGGTTGAAAGAATTCGTTCGCTACATCGACCGCTCCAAAGAGCAACTGATCCCGGATGTGATCCACATCGTTACGGAAAAGCAGGGTATTCCGGTCGAAGTCGCCATGACTTACAACACTTCATTCAACGAAAGCGTATTTTCGTATGTAAACGATATCAACACCATAGAAGGAGGTACTCACCTGGCCGGTTTCCGCCGCGGTTTGACCCGCACACTAAAAAAATATGCCGACGACTCCAAGCTGCTTGAAAAAGCAAAGGTTGAAATCTCCGGCGACGACTTCCGCGAAGGTCTGACAGCGGTCATCTCTATTAAAGTGGCAGAGCCACAGTTCGAAGGGCAGACCAAGACGAAGTTGGGAAACAACGAAGTAACCGGTGCCGTAGACCAGGCTATCGGCGAAGCATTGGGCTACTACCTGGAAGAACATCCTAAGGAAGCCAAGATAATCGTCGACAAAGTGATCCTTGCAGCCCAAGCACGCCAGGCTGCCCGCAAAGCTCGCGAACTGGTACAGCGCAAATCACCGATGACAGGCGGCGGTCTTCCCGGTAAGCTGGCCGACTGTTCTTCAAAGGACGCCGCACTTTGCGAGCTGTTCCTCGTCGAAGGAGACTCTGCAGGCGGTACAGCCAAGCAGGGACGCGACCGTAACTTCCAGGCCATCCTGCCGCTCCGCGGTAAGATCCTAAACGTCGAAAAGGCGATGGACCACAAGGTATTCGAAAGCGAAGAAATCCAGAATATCTTCCGCGCAATGGGTGTCACCATCGGTACCGAAGAAGATCCGAAAGAATTAAACCTGAGCAAACTGCGCTACCACAAAGTGATTATCATGACCGATGCCGATGTGGACGGAAGCCACATTGCCACCCTGATTCTTACTTTCTTCTTCCGCCGTATGCGTGCGCTGATCGAAAACGGATATGTCTATCTGGCCACTCCTCCTCTCTACCTGTGCAAGAAAGGCAAAGTGGAAGAATATTGCTGGACTGACCAACAACGTCAAGCATTCATCGACAAATATGGCGGCGGTAACGAAAACCAAATCCACACACAGCGATACAAAGGTTTGGGAGAAATGAACGACCACCAGTTGTGGGATACGACCATGAACCCGGAAAACCGTACGCTGAAACAGATCACGATCGACAGTGCTGCCGAAGCTGACCAGATATTCGCCATGCTGATGGGTGAAGATGTCGGCCCGCGCCGCGAATTCATCGAAGAAAATGCAACGTACGCAAACATCGATGCGTAAAGATTTATGATTTATAATTTATGATTTATGCACCGATAATAAATCATAAATTATAAATCATAAATTATAAATCATAAATCATAAATCATAAATACATGAAGCTCCGTCGTCCGAATTTAGAGGCCATCTACAGGGAAGTAGATCATTATATTCCGAAAAAAGAAAATCTTCAACCTCCCCGTATAGGAATATCCGCCAATCGGAAAGACGGACTTTCCTGCATAGCAGAAACCTATGTACAGGCGGTACTGAAAGCTGGAGGTGCTCCGGTTCTGATCCCGGTCATTACGGATATCGAAGCGTTGACGGCAATAGTGAACGGGTTGGACGGGCTGGTCATGAGCGGTGGTGGCGATATCAACCCGCTTTACATGCAGGAAGAACCAATTCCCGCCTTGCAGGATGTAGATACCTACCGGGATGAATACGACCTGATACTGCTCCGCTTGGCGACCAACCGCCAGTTGCCGGTCATGGGAATATGCCGTGGCCACCAGATACTGAACGTCGCATTTGGCGGCAACGTATACCAGGATATCCATACCCAACACAATCAAAAGCTACTGAAACACAGCCAGACGCTTTCCCGCGAACAGGTTTCCCATTCCGTCACACTGAACGAAGGCCCCTCTAAGCTCCGCACCATGCTGGACAGTGAAAAAGAACTTTTGGTCAACTCTTTTCATCACCAGGCAATCAAAGAGCCGGCTCCCGAATTTATCACTACGGCGACAGCTCCCGACGGGATCAACGAAGCGATGGAGCATCCGGAAAAAGAAATATTCAGTGTCCAGTGGCACCCCGAAGCGATGGCTGCCAATGATGATGAACAGATGTTGAAACTTTTCAAGCATCATGTCGAATCGTCCCGCCTATTCAAAAAGGCCAAATACATCCACCACAGGAACGTGACGCTCGACTCCCATACCGACACTCCGATGATCTTTCCGGGTGAATTCAACATCGGGTTGAAAGAAGGCGGCAAGGTAAACCTCCCTTTCATGGAAGAGGGGCTGATTGACGCGACGATCATGGTCGCCTACATTCCACAGGGACCGAGAGACGACGCTTCACTGCTGAAAGCGACGGACTTCGCCATGAACCGCCTGCAGGAAATACACCGGCAAATGGAGTTGAACCGTACACGCATGTGCATCGCCTACACGCCGCAGGAAGTCCACGTGCTGAAAGCTGCCGGAAAGAAAGCGATCATGTTAGGCGTGGAAAACGGATATGCGATAGGCAAGGACATCGAGAATATCACCCGTTTCCGGAAAATGGGAGTTTCCTATATCACTCTCTGCCACAACGGGAGCAACGACATATGCGACTCAGCAAGAGGAGACGCGGAATGGAACGGCCTCAGTCCTTTCGGGAAAGAAGTCGTCCGCAAAATGAATGAGACAGGGGTATTGGTCGATATCTCGCATGCCGCCGAAAGTACCTTTTATGACGCACTTGAAACAAGCACCTACCCGATCATCGCCTCCCATTCTTCTGCCCGCGCGCTTTGCAACCATCCGCGCAACCTGACGGACGAACAACTGAAGGCGCTCGCCGAACAAGGTGGCGTCGCACAGATATGCCTCTACAAAGGATTCATCAACGAAGATGCCGAAAAAGCGTCCCTGAGCGATGCGATCCGTCATATCGACCATATCGTAGACCTGATTGGAATCGACCATGTGGGGATAGGTTCCGACTTTGACGGTGACGGCGAACTGATCGGCTGCCGGGCAAGCAACGAACTGATAAACATCACAATGCGTCTTCTAAAAGAAGGATATACAGAAAATGATATTGCTAAAATATGGGGAGGTAATCTGTTGCGCGTGATGAACAAAGCGCAATCCGCTCCCGATAACTCCTTATAAACGACAAGATATGACTAAACTGATTTTATTATTATTCTCCATGACCCTGTTCGCATGCGGTCAGAAAGGAACCAGCGAGACAACAGTTCCCGTAACGGAAGTGAAGAAAGCTCCAGCAACAACCGCCCCATTGTTTGATGCGGACAGTGCTTATGCTTATGTCGAAAAACAAGTATCATTCGGTTACCGTGTCCCGAACACGCCAGCTCATAAGGCTTGTGGCGATTACCTAGCATCCGAGCTGAAACGTTTCGGAGCACAAGTATACGAACAGGAAGCTACACTTACAGCTTACAATGGAACCCCATTGGAATCACGTAACATCATCGGTTCCTTCAATCCCGATAAAGACAAACGCATCCTGCTTTTCGCCCATTGGGACACGCGTCCTTATTCAGACCACGATCCCGACCCTGCCAACCATAAGAAACCGTTGGATGGGGCTGATGACGGTGCAAGCGGTGTAGGCGCCTTGTTGGAAATCGCCCGACAAATAGGAATGAAGGCTCCCGAAACAGGGGTAGACATCATCTTCTTTGATGCCGAAGACTACGGGACACCCGAATTTGCTAAAGACAGGTACAACGACACGAGCGACACCTGGTGCCTCGGCAGTCGCTTCTGGGGGAAGAACCCGCACAAACCGGGCTACAAAGCCGAATTCGGTATTCTACTCGACATGGTCGGTGCCAAAGATGCGGTCTTCTATAAAGAATATATTTCGATGAAATATGCCGCCCGTTATGTGGATGAAGTATGGGAAGCGGCCCGTAACTTAGGATACGGCAAATATTTCATCAACGCAAACGGCGGAGGCGTGACAGACGACCATGAAGCAGTCATCGAAGAAACCGGTATTCCTTGCCTGGATATCATCAACTATGATCCGAACTCGGACAAAGGTTTCCGTGACCATTGGCATACGCAGAACGACAACATGAGCAATATAGACAAAAACGTACTGAAAGCCGTCGGCCAGACAGTACTCGAAGTTGTATATAACAGATAAAAGATAGAACAGAAATGACAATCAATGAACTTCAAAACAATGTCATCGAAGAGTTTGCAGACTTCGACGACTGGATGGACAAGTATGCGTTACTGATAGACTTGGGTAACTCGCTTCCCCCTTTGGAGGAAAAGTATAAAACGGAAAGCAACCTGATCGAAGGTTGCCAGAGCCGTGTTTGGCTGCAGGCGGATTACGTAGATGGCAAGATCCTGTTCAAAGGCGAGAGCGATGCGGTAATCGTCAAAGGGATCGTCTCTTTGCTGATCAGCATCCTGTCCGACCACACCCCGCAGGAAATACTGGATGCCGATCTTTACTTCATTGAAAAGATCGGCTTGAAAGAGCACCTCAGCCCTACCCGCTCGAACGGCCTGGTGGCAATGGTCAAGCAGATGCGCATGTACGCGCTGGCATTCCGTACTAAGGAACAGCAAGGGTGATCTTCAAAACACCTATGTTTAAAATCAAAAAGCTCTTTCTTTTTTTAGCAAAGACAAGCACATAATTCCGTAAACATCCCCATGTTGCCCTCCTTAACACCCGGATGTACCAACTCTCTACACCCGGATGTAAAGGATGGCAACATGGGGGTGTCCGGCAACTAAAGTACCGTGCCGGACAATAAAAACCAACAGGTTTTACCTATTTTACAGCCGTTTTTTTTGGAAAATGATCGAGTGATTTGCAGGGATGGGAAAAACTGCTATTGCCGGTGATAGGGCAGTGATAGAGAAAACGGGCATGTATCACAGACGAAACAAATTGAATATCAACCTGTAAAAAGAAATCAGTGACACAGTGACAGAGGAAATGGGAAAAACCTAAAAGGCTTTCTTCAGAAGCAAAATCTATAATGGAGATTATACCGACGAAGAAACAGTCTACTTAAATTCAAGAAGACCGATAAATGGCGAAATTCCTTCCTGGCAACATTTAGAAGCGGCAGATCTCATTCAAGATTATGAGAGAGATCGGCTAAAAGGTAAACTGAAAGAAATCGCCTCCAAATTGAAAGAAGATTCCAATCCGGTCATCATGCTGATCAAACAGAAACAAAAATAAAAATTCCGTCAGAACTTCAACTCCAACTGTTCCGGCAGCAAAGTAAATGTCTTGCGATGATAAGGGGTTATCCCGCATTCCCGGATGGCTTCACGATGGGCTTTTGTGGGATAGCCTTTGTTTTCCTTCCAATGATAGGCGGGATATTCCCGGTCGAGACTGTCCATATAATCGTCACGATAGGTTTTCGCCAGGATGGAAGCGGCGGCAATGCTTAGATATTTGCCGTCTCCTTTTACGACAGTCGTATGTTTGAGACCGGGATAAGGCGTAAAGCGGTTCCCGTCGATCAACAAATGTTCCGGCTTGACCTTCAACTGGTCAATGGCCCGGTGCATGGCAAGGAAAGAGGCTTTCAGGATATTGATCCTGTCGATTTCTTCAGGCGTAACGATACCAACAGCCCAAGCAATCGCCTCCCGCTCGATAATCGGACGGAGTGCATAACGTTTCTTTTCGCTCAATTGCTTGCTGTCATTTAAATCTTCATTATGAAAGTCCGGCGGTAAGATAACCGCAGCGGCATACACCGAACCCGCCAAACATCCACGGCCGGCCTCATCACAGCCGGCCTCTATACGATTTGCTTCTAAGTAGGATAATAACATGGTTAATCAACTTCTTCTATCAAATTCATCAAATGGCGGGATCTTGTCGGTAATCCCACAACAAATGGATAAATACATAAACTAATGAATACCAATCTTTCTCTTCATTATCCAGGGACGGAGGACGAAGTAAGAAAACAGCGTAGCGAGAGTAACACCGCAGATATTCGCGAGGAAATCGAACCAGTCGCCACCACGGTATGTCGTACAATATTCCTGCAAAAGTTCGATTGCTCCGCTCATCAAGACCGGACATAAGACCGCTCCAATCCAAGCATGCCACAACACATCGTCGTATTTGCAATGGTTGCGCAGGAACTCGATCCACAGCATACCGGACAAGCCGGCATACATACAGAGATGAGCCACTTTGTCTATCCCCACGATTTTTCCGACCTCCAGAGAAGGCGGTTTAAAGAAAGAGAGATAGATCACCACTGCGATAATCGTCAGGGAGATCGGATATTTCTTCAGGTAATACAACATCACTATTACTCCATTCAATATATTCAGAACATCTTCCGCACTCGTTCGATACCGGCGGCAAAAGCGTCTATTTCTTCTTTTGTATTATAGAACGAGAAAGAGGCTCGAACCGTCCCCTCGATACCTAAATCCTGCATCAACGGCTGGGCACAATGATGTCCGGTACGGACTGCAATGCCCAAACGGTCCAGCAACATCCCCATATCATAATGATGGATATTGCCTACCAGAAAAGAAAGTACCGCCCCTTTATGCGCCGCCTGTCCGAAAATGCGCATACCGTCGATCGCATTCAGCTTATCGGTCGCGTAACGAAGCAACTCGTCTTCATAAGCCGCAATATTGCCCATTCCCAAACGACCAACATAGCGCAAGGCTTCCGCCAAAGCCGTACTGCCTATATAATCAGGCGTTCCAGCCTCGAACTTGAAAGGCAATTCGTTGAAAGTCGTCTTTTCAAAAGACACGGAAGCAATCATCTCCCCTCCTCCCTGGTACGGAGGCAACTTGTCCAGCCATTCTTCCTTGCCATACAGGACACCGATACCGGTAGGACCGTAAATCTTATGACCGGAGAACACATAGAACTCGGCATCCAAATCCTGCACATCCACTTTCAGATGGGGAACGGCTTGCGCTCCGTCGATCAGTACCGGAACCTCGTGATTATGGGCTTCTTCGATAATCTCCTTTACCGGATTGATCGTACCGAGCACATTCGACACATGTGTAACCGAGACAAGTTTTGTCCGTTCCGAAAAAAGACTACGGAACGTGTCCATGCACAACTCGCCTTTTTCATTCATCGGAATCACTTTCAACGTGATCCCTTTACGGGCAGCCTGTATCTGCCAGGGAACGATATTGGAATGGTGTTCCATCACCGAAACGATCACTTCGTCGCCGGCCGACATACATTCGTCGGTAAAGCTGGAAGCAATCAGGTTGATCGCCTCTGTCGTCCCACGCGTGAAAATAATCTCGTTGGAAGAGCGGGCGTTCAGGAATTGCTGCACGGTCTTGCGTGCATCCTCATGCGCTTCCGTCGCCGCCTGGCTTAGGAAATGAACGCCGCGATGAATATTGGCATTCACATTATAATAGCCACTCTCGATCTTTTCCACCACACAGCGTGGCTTCTGGGTTGTCGCTCCGTTGTCGAAGTAAATAAGCGGCTTATCGTATATCTTATGATCCAGAATCGGGAAATCCTTCCGGATAGACTGTACATCTAACATGACTGTAACTATTTAACTTAATAACAAGCGTCAAAGATAGTATGTTTAACAGTAAAATATACTATTCATACAGTTTATAAGCTAAAAGTTTTGTTTGTACTAATCAAATTTATGCTTTTGTTTCAAACGGAAACACTCTAAGATGTGTTATGATAAAGAATTAAAGGTCTGCGGGACATTGTGGTCCATCATTATTTTGAAATTGATATTGATGTTATCTGGTGGATATTAAGTAATGAACTCCAATCGCTAAAAAAGGCGATCATCTCCATATTGTCCGATTTATCCGAATACCCCCTCCCCTTTTCATTTCTTCTTCTGATAGAAACGCACCCAGTCGATCTCCATCTCGACAGGCAGATCCGATGAATCGACTGCTCCTACCCAGCTTCCGCCTAACTGCATATCGAGCAACAGATAAAACTTTTTGTCTGTGAACGGGAACTGGCCTTCCTTGTCCGTCTCAATGCGAGGATAAGCGAAGGTGCGGGTTTCGTTGATAAAGAAAACGAGACTATCCTGATACATTTCTACACTATAGACATTATAATCATCGCGGTTGATAAAACCGATACCGCCCTGCTTCGGGTTATCTTTGATTCCCAAAGTGTACGTATAGGCAGAATGAACGGTCTGATAAGCAATCGTATCATTATTCAAGCGTTCCATGATGTCGATCTCGCCACCATTCGGCCAACCCTCATTTTCTGGCAACAACCAGAATGCTGGCCATGCGCCAGTTGCTCCATACAACTTGGCACGGATATCCAGGCGCCCGTCGGAAAAACCGACCTTGCCCTTCGTATAAACGCCCCCCGTGATAAAAGGAGCCGTGTCAGCCGGCAAACTGTAATTGACTAATCCACGCAAAACCAAATTGCCATCGCGCATAGTATAGCAGGAATCGAAGTCCGACATATAATTATTCCAGTCTGACTTTCCACGCGGTATCTTACTCCACGAAGCCTCATCGAAATGATCCTCCTGGTCGAAGTTTTCCTCCCAAACCAATTTCCACCCTTCCTGTTGCGACCGGCAACCTGCCATAATCGACAGAGCCACTGACAGTCCTAATGTGAATAATCCTTGCTTCAATATTATCAACCTATTTTTATTTTTTTGCAAAAATAGTTCTTTTCAACGCAAAGGTACAGAGAATCCTGTTCATTTTAAACATCCAACTCCATACCTCTGCATTTTATAACTACTCTTTTTCACCAAACTCCGACTGCTGCCGTTCCACCTCTTTAAGTTTCAAGGTGTTCAACTCCTTGCGCAGACGTTCCACTTCCCGTTCTGCATCCGTTTTGGAAGCGGTGTTCTGTCCGGCCGAAGCACTACCAAGCGGGATGCGGGCAGCATCCGCAGCATCATAGACCAACGGGAAAACAGACGGCTTCGATTCGAACTCAAGTTCACCACTTATCGGCATTTGCAAACCTTCGAACAGGACACTCGCCGTAATCCGTATCTTACCCGGTTTCAAGGTAGACTGAACCA
The DNA here is from genome assembly GCF_019041495.1 of Parabacteroides sp. MSK.9.14. Lineage (NCBI taxonomy): Bacteria > Pseudomonadati > Bacteroidota > Bacteroidia > Bacteroidales > Tannerellaceae > Parabacteroides > Parabacteroides sp. MSK.9.14. Next base: position 114,240 of record NZ_JAHPXO010000012.1, on the reverse strand, counting down.
AAACAGGCGCAGTTCCCCATTTTACGGGAACCGGATTTGCCAGTACTCCTGGACCACCTAACAAACGTCCTTCACCTTCAATAGAAAAACAGATATTATAGTTATTCAGCCGTTTGATATTCCCATTCTTATCAGCAACAGCTGCCACTACCGTAACGAAATCGGAACCATCGGCTTTCAGGTCCGTGCCTTCATTATCCATCCACAACAGGATTTTTTCGGGGCGACGGGCAGGTACGACTTTATGTGTAGCAACGACCTTGCCGTCGATCAAACCCTCGGCAAGCAGATAGACATCATCTTGTTTTTGAGTTCTTGAAAAAGCCTTGTCCACCATAAAATCATAGACATCCGGGAAAGTGATAACCGGAGAAGGCATTCCGGGACGATTCTTGTCTTTCTTATAAGTATAAGTCTTTCCACCCTTGTTGAACGTGAGACGAACCTCGTCACAATTGGAATAGACCGTTACATCCTTGCCGGAGAAAGGCGTCATCTCATGGGCGATATACACCATCGGCCCGCTTCCGGCATTCCGGTCATTCTTGACTGCCGGACGTTGCGCCATAAACATATAATATGAATATTTCGGCTGGCGGAAGACATCCATCAAACCACCATAGAAAGGATCAGGATGGTAACCGCGCTGATGGTCGAACGAATGCCAGAGACAACCGCCGACATGCTGCGGAGACTGCTTATAAAGAACATCGTAGCTGGTCACCGGATAATAAGGGCAGGCATAATGCTGTGCCTGTACGCGCATCGGCTGTTCTCCCCAGTTACGGGCTACACGACTCGGCGAATTGTGTGAGCTCCAATCATCCACATTGTCGCCCCATTCGCGGGTAAAGTAGGTCTTCGTCGGATCGATCTCTTTCGAAGCATCCTGCATATTGGCGGGATGGGCAAAATAGACCGGGAAATTCTCATGCCCGCGTGCTTCGCTGTCACTTCCGCTATAACAATAAGGATACGGATATTCGGCATCCACGATATCACGGGGGTTCTTGGCGAAATCAGCCGGATACCAAGTCTCGTTCAGGATCGGTTCCCACAGCCAGACCGAAGGGTGGTTGCGGTCGCGGCGCACGACATTGCGGATATCGCTATACACACGCTGTGCAAATTCGGGCGCGTCATTCCAGAACTGCCAGCCGGGCGTATTGACGATCACGAACAAGCCCAACTCATCGCAGGCGTCCATAAAAGCCGGATCTTGCGGACAGTGAGCATTACGGATGATCTCCATCCCGACATCTTTCAGTTTCTTGGCATCCCGCCAATGAATACTATTTGCGACAGCGTTTCCGACAACCGCAAAATCCTGGTGGCGGTTAGCTCCGATCAACGGTTTGCCGTACGGTCTGCCATTCAGGAAGAAGCCGTCTTTCCCTTTAAACTCAATGCTGCGGATTCCGATACGGCGGCGGTAACCGTCGATCACATTTCCTTCCTTATCAAGTACCCGCACCAGCAAGTTATACAAGGTCGGTGTCGAAGGGGTCCAAAGCATCGGCTGCTTCACCGGCATCCGGTCGGAAACAGTAGTTGCCCTACCCGCCTTCACCTGTATCTTGTCACTCAGCCGGGCGACTTCGGTGCCATCCGGCTGCAACAGCATATATTCCACCCGGCCGGAAAAAGGGTTCTTCGTAGCATTGCGCACATGTATCTTTAACTGAACTTCCGCCAAGGCATCCGAAACCTTTCCGAAAGCGACGAACAAGCCGCCTCCTGCTACCTCGTTTTCATAATTTGGATCGGTGATAAACACATTGTTATGCGCGATCAACCAGCAATCCCGGTAGATGCCGCCGAAATAGGTATAGTCCAACACATCCTGCGCCTTTCCGGGAGGATAGGAAGGATCGTCGCTGTTATCCGCCCAGACGGCAATCACATTATCGCCATTCCAATCCAGTACATCCGTCACATCGACTATGACAGGCAGGTAACCGCCGAAATGCTCCGTCAACAGTTTGCCGTTCACGAACACCTTACTTTTGCCCATAATGGCCTCGAAATGCAGAAAAAGTTTCTTCCCTTTCAGAGCGGCATCGGGCATAAAATGCTTACGATACCAGACCTCCCCTTGGTAATTGATACAACCACTCGCCTCGGTCGGCAAATATTCGATACCGTCCGGCAGGGAGACAACCGTCCAGTCTTTATCATTAAATTCTTTTGTTTCCGCACCTTCCATTGCACCTTTATGGAAGCGCCAGGCAGGATTCATCGAATAGACTTCCCGCCCGCTATTATCGAGGCGGAAAAAACCGGCTGTCGAAAACTCCGGCTGCCGGGCTGCCCACAGGGACAGGCTAAGCCAGACAAACAGGATACTGAATGTAATTTTCTTCATGATATGAATATTTATAATTTTTCATTAAGTGATATATTAATATAATGACGTACACATAAATGATGATTTATACCATTTTATTTTTATGCATCATTAGAACAGATCGTTTGTTCTTATTGTCGCCCGACAACGCCCCCGAAATCTCCAGTGAGGCCATTGAAGTACTTCAATGAGGCCAAAATATTTTTTTGAACGTTTTGAAGCTGTACAAAGTGTTCAAATTATTTTGAGGGGACGTTTTGTAAGCCACAAAGTGTCCAATTCATTTTTTGAAGGGTTTGAAGTCGTACAAAGTGTCCAAATTATTTTTTTGGTCATTCCGTACGACTATTTCATCCACGCGCGGACTTTCTTCACCATCGGAATCTCGTAATAATACCACCAATCGCTATTGTTCGTTTTAGAAGCCAGATGATTGTGATGGTTCAGATCAGAGATGAAACCTTCGGGCTGCTCCATGAAGCGAGTTTCGGAATAGACCGATTCCAGGTTGGAGCGCATGACATCGAAATAACTACACACCTCTGCGACTTTCTCCAAAGCCGCTTCCCGGGCTGCATCGTCCTTTGCCGTGTCATAAGCGTTCAAGGCCAGGATGAGGCGCACCGGATAGTTTTGCAGGTTATTCGTCTGTTCATAGACTTGCAGCGTATAGCGATTGCGTAATGCCTCCGCCTCTGCCGTTCTGATACCCTGGACTATCTTCTCGTAACGTCCGGCTTCAATCTTTGCCTGTGCAATTTTATCTTTATACAGTTCGCTCCATGCCCCCGGTTTCGTCTTGTCCGGCAACTCCATCAATGTGAAAGCAGTCGTGCCCCACGCCGGATTGCGGCGTCCGGAAGTCACCAACGCGCCATCGAAGAAAAAGACCGCCTTCTCCAGTTCATCCAGAAAGGCCATCCGGTTATCCTCCGGGCGAAAACCATATTCCCGCTGTGCATGTGCTTTTTTAAACGCTTCGATATCCCGTGCCGACGGATTCCAACCGAATTCTCCTTGTGCAATGAACCCCCTCCATACCGTTTCCAGATGCGGCGAACCGTCATCCCAAGCAGTCGCCAATATTCCTTCCAGTTGATTGTCGGCAACCAACTGGCTGAATCCTTTCACGTATTCCGAACGGGTATTCCGGCGCGGCATAAAAGGCGAGTCACCGGCAGAAGCAGCCGTCGCCCCCATCACCTTCAACCCCTTATCATGATACCATTCCAAAAGGCGCCGATGGGCAGGCGTCGTCGCATCCTCATATTTCCAACGCATATACACGCATTCTTTCGGAAACAAACCGATCGCCTCATCCAGTTTGTCGGTGTTCCAGACCTTCACCACTTCCTCTTCGGATTTATCGCTTAACGCAAGTTCCCATATACCGGCATATTTTAACGGCATATCATCCCAAAATATAGGAATACGACCATGGTCTACAGCAAACTGGCAGACATTCTTCAACCAGATCATCTGCAATTCGAAAGCAGTCTTGCCTGTAGCCTTGCAACGGTCATCGATTCCGATCGCCGTGATCTCATCCCCACCGACATGCAGGTATTTCCCGTACGGCATGGCTTCAAGCGCATCCAGATAAAGATCGAACTGCACCTCGTATGTACGCGGATCGGACGGACAGAATTCCCAATCGCTGTCCGGATTCTCACGCAGTTCCCAATGATGTTTCAATATAAAACCGGCATGGCCGAGTCCTTGCACAAGTGGGCAGATCTCGACATTCCGTTCCTTCGCATACCGGCAGAGTGCCTGCATCTCCTGCTTGCTGATCGCATTCGGAGCTGCGACTTCCGGCCGGCGAGTAAAGCGCAGTTTATCTTCCAGTTCCCAGATAATCGCATTCACTTTATAACGTGCCAACCTGTCGATCATCCGGTAATAATATTCCATCCGGTCCAGATGATGCTTCGTATCAAGATGGACGGCACGGTAGGCGATAGCCGGATAATCAGTTATCTTCATCTGCGGAATTTCCAGGTCAAAATCCCGGCTATCTTCCAACAACTGCTCCAACGTTTGGCAACCGTAAAACAGTCCGGCTTCCGTGCGGGCCATGACTGTCACACCTTTATCATTCACCTCCAAAACATATCCTTCGGGCGAATCAGGCACGTTCGATTCGGAAAGTTGTAAGAACAATCCCTTTCCCACATGTCCTGCACGGGGAAGGACATCCGTCAACGCTCCCAATATAGGGACAAGTGTGTCTGATGCGGCCGATACAAATTTAAGATCGGTATACATAATTCCTTTTCCCGGAAGCAGTTCGACAGATTGAGGTTGGGGCAGGAGCTGAAACGCCTTGTCCAAGCCACGGGCACAGAGGCCATTTGTCATAAACAACAGACTTATGATTAATAGTTGTATTTTCATGATATACGTTATTTTTATCAAAGATACGGGACTCAAAAAGAAAGTCCTAATAAATAAAAGAAGAAAAGGGCCAGCCATAACATGTTTTACACCATTACAACCGACCCTTAGAATAATACCTATTAAAAAACGGTCAATCACCAACCTTCATTCGGGGTACATAACGGATTTGTCTCCAACTCCTTGGATGGTATAGGATAATAATAATAACGATTCGTATCCCCGACCTTACCAGTCATTAATTGTTTATACCGAACTTCATTACAAGTCTGCATACGCTTTTCCAACAATCCCCAACGGCGAAGATCGTAAAAACGTTCCCCTTCCACAAAGAACTCGATGGCACGCTGACGCTCCAAATCATTAAAGACAGCCTCATACGTCTGTGCTCCGCTATAGGGGTTCAAATTAGCCCGTTCACGAATCTGATTCAAATACCCGATTGCCATCGGCAAATCCTGCTTTCCACGCAAATAAGACTCAGCAAGCAGAAGAAGCACATCTGCATACCGTATCGCCCGTTCATTGATGCAAGACATAGGCGGATCAGCCTCCGATTCGGCCGTATTCCAATTCTGATATTTCAAAATCCAATATGTATTCCATCTGTCTTCTGCAAACTTCTCCCGAAAAGGCTTCAAATAATACATACATCCTTCATAATCCCAAGCAACCGATGAACGTGCACGATAATCAAAATTTCCATCTTTATCTTTTTCTTCCAAGAAATAATCCATTATTTGCGGGGTCGGATTTGCCTCATACCAACCACTGGCTTCCGGTGCCGCATATTCTTTCGGACGTGTATTCGTTTGAGTCGAATTGATATTCTCTCCATCTCCCCAAATATCCGTTCCACCAACCGGCTCCATCAACAATTCGAAAATACTCTCTTCATTGTTTTCGTGTACATCATCAAAATTCCATGCAAAATCCTCCACCAAACGATACGTATAAGGTGATTTTGTCAAAGGTTCCAATATTTCAATTGCCTTATCAAAGTCTTCTTCATATACATATATTTTACCCAACACAGCATACGCTGCACCTTTTGTCGGTTTTCCGATAACATCATTCTTCACAGGCAACAAAGAAGCCGCAGTAAGCAAATCCTGTTCAGCCTGCGACCATATCTCGGCCTGAGAAGACTTTTCCAAAGGGAATGTAGAAGGAGACTGAGAAGCTGTCAGACGCAAAGGTGCATTTTTAAACTCTTTTCCTAATTGGAACAAATAGAACCCGCGAATAAACAAACACTCCGCCTTCACCTTATTGACGAAATCCTCTCCGAATTCTCCTTGCTTCTCTTCCAGCTTCTGCATGATTGAATTCGTTCTATACAATGCATTATAGAATTGATAAAACATCCCTTGTGAAAGAGAATTTCCATTTGTATTTGTAAAATAACAGGCTTGAAAGACATCGCTGATATCGTTTCTAAACTCCACTTCGTCCGCACGAGCAATACGCATCATTACACCACGAGTTCCATAATATCCCCCGTTTAGAGCATTTTTCAAAGGAGTATAGCATGAAGTCAAAGCCAATTCAAAATCAGCTTCGGTCTGCCAGAAAGTATCTTCGGTCGCCTTGTTCGGATTCATCTGCTCCAACTGAGCGTCGCACGAAGTACACAAACCTGTAACAACCATTATACAAGATATAAAATATAGATATATTCGTTTCATACTGTTATTTTATTTAAAATGTGACATTCAAACCAAACATAAATGTACGATTAGAAGGATATATAAATTCATCGAAACCACGAGAATATACATCTGAAGAATTCACGTCCGGCGTATACCCCGAATAAGAGGAGATCGTAAAGAGATTCTCCGCATTGACATACACACGAGCTTTCTGGACAAAGCCATGAAACCAAACCGTAGGCAAGGTATAACCTACCTGAAGATTTCTCAAGCGGAAATAAGAACCGCTCTCCAAGTAACGGTCGGATTCGGAACGGGCATTCCTATTCGGGTCGGTCCAAATCAGCCGAGGAGAGGACGCATTTTGATTTTCAGGCGTCCAATAATCCAAAGTACTTGCCAAATAGTTCGTACCACGGGTCACATCCGTCAATTCCAATTTCGTCGCATTATAAATTTTATTACCAGTGACACCTTGGAAACCAATCGAAAAATCAACATTCTTATACGTAATATTACCATTGATCGAATAGGTGAATTTCGGGAATGGGCTGCCACAATACACACGATCCTCATCATTAATCGTTCCGTCATTATTTGTATCCTTGAAACGAATATCGCCGGGTTCGGCACTCGGCTGAATCAGAACCCCATCTTTCTGATGAGCTTGCACCTCTTCCGTGCTATTAAAATAGCCGTCAGTAGGAATCAACCAAAAACCACCTATAGGATAACCGGCCAACGTTCTGCTCGTATAAGTTCCTCCATGAATCGTCCCACCGGTAATTACCTGCGATTCTGCCCCCATTTCCACCACTTCGTTTTTATTATAAGTTCCAAGGAAACTTACACCATAGGACAGATCCTTATTCAAAGACTCATTCCATCCCAAATTAAATTCAAATCCTTGATTACGGATCTTACCTGCATTACGAATCGGATCATTAGCACCTCCCGTAGAAATAGGAATAGGCACATTCAACAAGATATCTTTCGTATTCTTTACATACCAATCAGCAGTCAAAGTCAAACGATTACGCAGGGCCATAAAGTCAATACCGACATTCGTCATCGCCGTTTCTTCCCATTTGATATCCGGATTAGCAAACGTTTTTGGGAAAGCACCTTGTATCAGTCCACTCTTTCCATCCGGATAATTAATGCCGGTCGTAACAACAGACACATATTGATAGTTATCAATTTCCTGATTACCTAGCACCCCATATCCGCCTCTCAACTTCAACTGATCCAACCAAGATACGCTATTCTTTACAAAATCCTCTTCTGCAATATTCCAACCAACAGATACCGATGGGAAATTACCATACCGATAATTGGAACCGAACTTAGAAGAACCATCACGGCGAATGGTCGCAGTCAACAAATAGCGATTCTTATAAGAATAGAAAGCACGTCCTAAAATGGAAGTCAACACGCTGCGGCTTGAATTACCACTTACGGCCAATCCTTGAGATGCGGCATCTATTTCAGTAATTCCTGTCGGCATTCCTTGCCCGGAACCTTGCATATAACGATACCGGGAATCCTGATATGTATATCCGACAAGAGCCGACACCTTATGGTCTCCGAACGTACGATCAAAAGTCAGCAAGTTTTCGACCAAAATATTACGTGTACGGGTCTGCTGTTCCGTCACCGCTGTTATATCATGTTTTGCCAGCCCGAAATCAAACAGGCCTTCATAACTATTATAGCGATAAAATTGGAAATCCGGAGTCAGGTTTAACTTATATTTCAGACCTTTCATTAATTCTACGGAGACATAAGCATTTGCAAATATTTTTACATTATCACTATATCTCTTCATTAAATTATCGTCCACCATACCTAACGGATGAGTCAAATTCACAACGTCTCCGTACAAGCCACCATATCCACCTGTCCGGTTTTCATCATATTGTTCCCATGTCGGAATAGCCTGCAACGTATGTCCGACCATTCCCCCTCTAATGACCGAATATAAAGGATTGCTTTGATCATAAGTCAACACGACATTTGTCCCAGCCTGGAAAATACCCTTCTTGAAATCCTGTTTGCTCTGCAACGTGTAACGCTGGTAGTTCGTGCCTTTCATCACGCCGTCCTGATTCGTATACCCCACACTATTATAGTAGGTGGAATATTTACCTCCTCCCTTCACAGAAAGCGCATAGTTTTGCATCAATGCCGGACCAAACATCAAGTCCTGCCAGTCATTATCCGGTTTTGAAGCCAAATCCTGTGCCATTTCGAGCGGACTCAATCCGGCAGCCCTTCTGGAAACGGTCGTCACTTCCGCCCAGCCGGCAGCATCCAATAAATCCAGATATTTGGAAGGCGAACTGACGCCGACATTGGCCGATAGATCGATAATCGGTTTCCCTTCCGTATTGCTTCCCTCTTTTGTCGTTACTATAACGACGCCGTTAGCTGCACGTGAACCGTAAATCGCAGCCGAAGAAGCATCTTTCAACACATCGATACTGGCAATATCGTTCGGATTGATATGATCGATTCCACTCATATACATACCGTCCACGATATACAAAGGAGAAGAATTGTTCAACGTTCCGATACCACGGACCATGACACGGGTACTACCGCCCGGCGCACCACCCTGCGAAACGATATCCACACCGGCAATCTTACCTTGCAAGGCCTGCCCGATAGTAGTGTTGCTCTGTGTATTCAAATCATCTGTGCTCACGTTAGCTACAGAACCGGTCAAGTCCGCCTTTTTCTGCGTACCGTAACCGATCACGACAACTTCATCCAGCGTTTTCGTATCTTCCAATAATACGACATTGATTGTTTTTTGGTTACCGACAACGATCTCCTTTGACAGATAACCAATATAAGAAATATTCAAAACCGAATTAGGATCGGCCTCGATAGAGAAATTACCATCTATATCGGTAACCGTACCATTTGTAGTACCTTTCACCACCACGTTCGCTCCAATGATCGCTTCGCCGTTATTATCGACAATCCGACCGGTTAAGACATGTGTCTGCTGTTGAGTGGCAGCGATCGCATCCCGGCTTTTCGAAGACAAAATAATATGAGTTCCTTCCATTTCATATTCGATACCCGCATTCTTGAACAGGTTATCCAATACCTCTGAAACAGGTTTCGTTTTCGCCTTTACCGAAACTTTCCGGTTAACATCTACCTGGTTATTATAGATAAACAAATAATCTGTCTGACTTTCAATCTCATTTAGAATTTCCTCTAATTGAGAATTGTTCTTGTTAATACTAACCCGGGCATTCTGCGAATGTGAATCTTCAGCATACGAACAGAATACGCAGGCTCCCAAAAGGAATGTGGATATTCGCATAGTTCTCAAGATTTTTTTACCTGACGGAGTTTTCGGATAATATCCCCCCGACAAAAAGTTTTTTTTCATACCTTTGTAACTGATTTGAAGTTAATACAATGAATTAAAATTGTGTTGATTGGAATGCCGGTAAATGCCCCCCAGCGCTTGCCGGCATTTTTCTGTTATTGACTGCCTGTTTTCATGTTTCCTTCTTATTTTATAAGGTTAATACTAATTATTGTGTTTTTTATTTCTGTTCTTCTATTACTTGTGTTCACCTAATATAAATAATCTGATTTTCATCGTCCCGTTCATACTTGAAACGGATATCCCTCTGCAATACCCTCAACGCATAATCGATACCGTCTGCTTGCCTGAACTTTCCCGTGAAATAGTATTTCAATACATTCTTATTCTCAACAACTATGCTGACTCCGAAATATTTCTCCAGATCATTCATGATCGAGAGGAATGATTCGTTCCGAAAACATATCAGTCCTTCTTTCCAACGATAGGGATTGTAATCGTCAACCGGAATGACTTTCAGCCTGCCGTCCTTTTGCAGGCAAGCTTTGCTGTCCGGTTTCAACATCAATGTATCCCCCAGACCGATACGGGAGGCAACGCGCACACTTCCTTCCATCAACGTAACCTCAAAATCGTCTTTATCGGAATAGCCTTCCACATTAAATTTTGTTCCCAGTACTTCCATATTACATTTGCCCGTTTCCACGATAAAAGGCCTTTTCTTATCTTTGGCCACATCGAAATAGGCTTCTCCGTCTACCGCTACCTGGCGTACGGACTTGTCGAACACAGCCGGGTAAACGATCTTCGTCCGAGCATTCAGCCAGACATTCGTCCCGTCCGACAGCGTGATGTTCACCCGTTGTCCGGTGGGGACATAAATGGATTGCATCGGCACAACTCCATTTTTATCTGAAACAAATTGATATAATAAGCTAAGCCCCAATGTCACAGCGACAGCTGCCGCAATCTTGATTAACTCAGTTCCGAGAGAACTCAAGCTCCATGACTTGTGTCGCATCTTTTCTTCGATCGTTTTTTCATCGCCAAGAAGCAACATCGAGTCGAATATCTTTCTCTCTTTCAAGAATTCTCGTCTGTTTTCCGGGGAATGTTCCATCCATTGCCGGATCCGGACTTCTTCTTCATAAGAAGCGGCTCCTTCAAAGAACTTATATAACGTTTCCCTGTCCATTTTTCATCTTTTTACTTATGCTTACATAATACTAACAGTTCACAAGCCTATATCCCCAGTTGAAAATGGAAAAAATTTCATTTTTATATTTTTTCTTCCGGTATCGAATACCATAGTTCTCTCGGAACTACGTTCTTTTTCAAGAAATATCCGTTCCAACCAGAACCCCTGTTTGTCATCATTCACAGTCTTGGAAACCTGCAATAATAGCTCCTTCCAAGAAGGATCGGGAATATTTTAAAATACTCTCCTGAAAGATTCCGAAGCTCTGAACGAAGTTGTAGTGTAACCGCACCAAAATCATAAGGGACAATCAATCCTTGTCTTTAGTACGGGTATTTCTATATAAAGTTTTTTGAGCAAAACAACTATCATACTATCATAATCAAATTTATATAATTGTAAAACAGCATGTTACTCCATGATAGTTCCTGTTTTTAACTATCATTTATCTATCATAACTATCATGGGTAAAAATAATAAATCATTATATATCAGTATTTTATCAAATTTCAGATATATTCTGAAGCCAATACAAAACAGATTAAATAGGCTCGTTTTTTCATGAAAACAAGCTACTTTTTTACCAAAAACAACTTGAAAAGTTTCTTCAGACCCGGGTGGAAGGGCATGGGAGATCCGGGTGTGGAGGAGGTGGAGACCCGGATCTTCGTGAAACCGGAACGGGGATGTGGAGCTGTTTATCTGCCTTGTTTGAGGAGATTTTATGCACTGTTTCTGATTATAATCCAGTGGAATACCTGCTTTTTTAACCACGGTTTTGGTGAGGTTGCCCTAACGAAGTTGCGGTAAGTTTCCGTTATTCTAACAAAAATATTATATTTGCGACCATACAGCACAATTATGCAGGAAGATGAAAGCAAAATAAAATGGAGTCAGTTCCTAGCCGGCGATAATGAGGCTTATTGCTGGATATACAAAGTCTACATACAAATGCTGTTCCGTTACGGACACAGCTTTACCTCCGATACGGAACTTATAAAAGATTGCATCCAGGATGTTTTTACCGGATTATACAAAAACAGGAAACAACTGATCACACCTAAAAATATAAAAGTCTACTTACTTGTCTCCCTTAAGAATAGCCTGATCAATGCACTTTACCGAGAAGACCGCTACACATCTTACAATCATGAAACTGTTTCCTTTACCCTCGGACTAACGGTCGAAGAACAATATGTCACGGACGAACTGTACACCAACCAACAAAGGAAGATACAGGAAATTCTGAATGTACTGACTCCACGCCAAAAAGAGATCATTTACTATCGCTATATACAAGAACTTAGCTTCGATGAAATCTGCATCATGATGGACATGAATTATCAGTCCGCACAAAACCTTATCCAGCGCTCCCTAAAGAAAATACGCGACCTATACGGGCCAGCGGAAGTATTCCTCCTGCTCCTATCCATTTCCGTCCAATAAGAAAAATAAAAAAAGTTTACTTCCGGTGAGTATAAAATGGAAGCGACCTTGTCCTTTATATAGAATGCTCATCGGAAAAATGGATAAAGACTATACAACATACAGTGCAGACCAACTGCTGAACGACGACTTTTTCATTCAGTCGGAATTACACCCGACTGAAAAAAGCCGGGCTTTTTGGAGCGATCTTCAGATAAAAAGTGCCGCATTATCCCAAGAGATCGAAAATGCCCGTCTCTTCCTACACACTATTAAAATAGACAGAAATTGTTCATCCTTGGCAGCCAAGGATGAACATGCGTTATGGCAACGCATCGAATTAAAAAATAAAGAAACAGAGAGAAAAGCGAAGCGTAAACAATTCATCCGTCTTGCTATCAGCACGGTAGCCTCTCTTCTTTTGTTATCAGCAATCGGCTGGTATGCCACCCTACGGCCGAAAGATGCCGAAATAGACTATCTGGCAATCATCCAAGCCAATCCGGCACCAGACAGTACAAATGAAAAAGTGCAACTGGTCCTTTCCAACAACGAGAAGCTGACCATTGACGGGACGGAAACCCAACTCGAATATAAAAAGGAAGGAAAGGTAAATGTCAACTCCAAACAAGTGGACCTCAGTCCAAAAGGCAATCCGGCACAGGCACAGGAATTTAACCAACTGATCGTACCTGTCGGCCGGCGTTCGTCCATCACATTCGCCGATGGGACCCGGCTCTGGGTAAACTCCGGCTCGAAAGTCGTGTATCCAGTCAAATTCGCAAAAGAGAAAAGAGAAATATTCGTAGAAGGAGAAATATACCTGCACGTCAGCCGGGATGAACAAAAACCTTTCATCGTCAAAACACATCAGATGGATATAAAGGTATTAGGAACACAATTCAATGTCACGGCCTATGAAAACGAAGCGAATATGCAGGTGGTCCTAGTCAGTGGAAAAGTTGAAGTAAACCTCGACAAATGCAAGAATGTCCTGGCTCCTAACCAGATGTTTTCCTACGACAGCAAAATACATAAAGGGAAAATCACAACAGTCGATACCGACAATTATGTGGCTTGGAAAGACGGATATTACCAGTTCCACCAACAGCCGCTCAAAGAAATCGTGAAAAAGCTTTCCCGCTATTACGGAGTCCGTATCTATTGCAAAGAGCCGGCCGACAAATTGTCCTGCAGCGGAAAACTAGACCTGAAAGAGAGTCTGGACGAAATGATGAAAGCCTTGAAAGAAGCGGCCCCGATTCAAATAGAAAACAAATATGAGAGTATAGAAATAAAAGTCAAACATTAAAAACCATACAGTATGGATCCTTAAATCACAACGACACAGGAAGGGAACACACTTCCTTCCCACACAAAGATGAGAACTATAAAAACTCTTTACCAACTTAAATCATTACAAGCGATATGAAAAATAACACAAGGTTTAGTATTTGTCTACTTTTTTTGTGGATGAGTATGAGTTTCTGCCTAGCAGCAGAGACATACTCGCAAGAGACATTCTTCACCATCGAATCGAACAACCTCACGGTGAAAGAAGTATTTAATAAAATCGAGAAAGAGAGCGAATATATCTTTTTCTATCTGGACAACTCAGTCGACCTGAACCGAAAAGTATCCGTCAAGGCACGGAAAGAACAGGTAAGCAAGATTCTCGATCAGATATTCGAAGGAACCGACACACATTATTACATCTCCGACCGACAGATCATCATCTCGAAAGACGAAAAAGCCGCTCCGGTCAGTTTACAACAAAAAGGACAAACCATCACCGGTATCGTAAAAGATGCGACAGGCGAACCGGTCATCGGAGCCAATATCGTAGAAAAAGGAACGACCAACGGTACGATTACCGACATGAACGGACAGTTCACCCTCACCGTTAATCCGAAAGCCGTGTTGCAAATTTCCTATATCGGTTTCAACACGCTGGATATGCCGGTGGGAAACAAATCATCGCTGACGATCAAACTAACGGAAGACACAAAAGCGTTGGATGAAGTGGTCGTCGTAGGCTACGGTGTGATGCGTAAAAGCGACTTGACGGGTTCCGTCGGCTCCGTAAAGTCGGACGTAATCCAGAAACAGGCGATTTCATCTTTCGACCAGGGCTTACAAGGCAAAGTGGCCGGTGTGCAGGTTATGGCAACTTCCGGTTCTCCGGGCGGTGTTGTCGATATTCGCATTCGTGGCGGCAACTCATTGACTTCAGGTAACCAGCCTTTATACGTAATCGACGGTTATCCTGTTACGGCAGGCGGTTCGGCCGGTGGTTCCGGTGCCGGACAGAACCCGCTGGCGACTTTGAACCCTGGCGATATCGAAAGCATGGAAATCCTGAAAGACGCTTCCGCCACTTCCATCTATGGTTCACGTGGAGCCAATGGCGTTATCCTGATCACGACCAAAAGGGGTAAACAGGGGAAAACGACGGTTACTTATGACGGTTATGTCGGTTTTCAGCATGTTGCCAAGAAACTGGATATGATGAACGCTACAGAATGGGCTGAAATGGTAAACGAGGGAGCTGAAACCGATGGTCGTCCCATTTATTACTCAAATACATCTTCTGACCCTTTGTATCCTGCAATGAGTCAATTGGGCGAAGGGACAGATTGGCAAGATCAAATTTTCCGTACTGCTCCTATACATAGCCACAACGTTTCAGTAAACGGAGGAAGCGAAAACACAAAATTTGCTGTCGTTGCAAGTTACTTTGGACAAGAAGGTGTTGTTAAAAATCAAGATTTCAACCGTGTATCCTTGCGAAACAACATCGATACGAAAATCTCTAAAGTTGTCGACCTGTCCACCAGCCTTACGATCAGCCGTGTTTTTGCCAATACCGGGCGTGAAAACGGAGATGGAGGAGGAAACACTTCCATCATCAATGCATCACTCGTCATGCCGCCTACAGTTCCGATATACGATCCGACAACTGGAGAATACGTCCGTTTAAACTATCTGCCAGGATCTTCTACCGTTCCGAATCCGGTTCCCTACGTTAAACATCTTCAAGATAAAGGGACCATCGATCGTATATTGGCTTCTGCTGACCTGACATTCCACATCATCGACGGACTGACACTAAAAGTCAGTGGAGGAGCAGATATGTCAAACGCGTCACGTGAAGTGTACGAACCGAAAGAGACGTACAGAGGCTACAATGCTAATGGCATTGCAGAACAACAAAGCCGTAGAAGTAGTTCCTATTCAAATGAAAACGTATTGACTTATATCAAAAAAATCGGCCAACACTCTCTGAATGTCATGGTCGGTTCTTCTCTGTTGTACGAAGAAAACAAGACCGGTTCTATGACTGCACGTGATTTTATCAGTGACGTATACGGATATAACAATTTAGATGCCGGTGCACAATGGGACAAACCAAATACCGGAAGGAGTAAAAGCACATTATTATCTGGTTTCGGCCGTATCAATTATGTCCTAATGGACAAATATCTTTTCACTGTAACAGGACGAGCCGATGGAAGCTCCAAATTTGGTGCAAATAACAAATGGGCATTCTTCCCCTCATTCGCCGCTGCATGGCGTATCAATCAAGAAAAATTCATGAAAAATATTGATTGGATCAGCAATTTGAAAATCAGAGGTAGTTGGGGTGTGACAGGTAACCAAAATATTCCGGCTTATTCGTCTCCCGAAAAGATGAATACATATACATACCCAATCGGAGGGGTAACCAGTGTTGGTATCGGTGCCGGTAACATGCCAAATCCTGATTTGAAATGGGAAACCACTGCCATCACCGATATCGGGATCGACTTGGGAGTATTCAACAATCGCATCAATTTCACAGCAGACTATTACTATAAAAAGACAACCGATCTGTTATGGAACATTTCCGTTCCATTGACAACTGGTTTCGGTACTGTTTTGAAAAATATTGGCAGTTTGCAAAACAAAGGTCTTGAACTAAGTCTATCAGCCGATGTTCTGACAGGTCCATTCAAATGGAACACCATGCTTAACTGGTCAACCAACAAAAATAAAGTGCTGGAAATCCCCGGATATATCCCGACCCAGCAAGGTACGATCTCCGGACACCTGAAAGTAAACGGTAGCTGGCTTGAGCCAGGATTACCAGTCGGTGTATGGAACTTGTTGAAAACAAACGGTGTGATGCGTACGGAAAAAGAATGGCAAGACGCTGCTCGTGTTGCAGATTCCAACTTCGACAAAATAGGAGATATGAGTTTTGTGGATAAGAATGGAGATGGCAAAATCAGTTTTGGAGAAGACCGTCAGATCGTTGGCGACCCGAATCCGGATTTCATCTTTGGTTGGACCAACAATTTCTCTTATAAGAATTTTGATTTATCTGTTTATATCAATGGTTCCGTCGGTAATGACATTTATAATGTATTACGTGCAGAAACAAATATCGTCAGTGCATGGGGTAATCAGCGGGCAGAAGTGAAGGACCGTTGGACTGTCAACAACCCGAACGGTAAATACCCGCGTGCTCACGTGTTAGTAAACCAAAACTTGTTACAGTCCGACTATCTGATTGAGGACGGTTCCTTTTTACGCATACAAAATGTCACTTTAGGTTACACATTCCCCAAAGTTTCATTCCTTCGTTCTTTACGTATTTATGCAACCGCACAGAATTTACTGACTATCACCGGCTACTCCGGGTACAATCCAGAAGTAAATAGTCAAGGACAAAGCAATCTTCAGTTAGGTGTGGATTACAATGCCTACCCGACTGCTCGCTCTTTCATTCTTGGTGTAAACATTGGTTTTTAATCATTTAAAACGAATTGAATATGAAACTACATAAATTTATAATCGGATTAGCATTACTGGTGTCCTCTTCCTCTTGCAACTTTCTGGATGAAGAAGCATATGAATTCATCACACCCGACAATTTCTACAAAACGGAAGCCGATGCAAATGCTGCACTGACAGCTGTCTACAATACATTTGCCGATGAAAAAAGCTATAGGCGTTATATTTGGATGGGAGCTGATTTTCCCGGCGAAGCGGCCAATGCCAATGCAAGCGCTCCTTCGCGTGTAGAAATGGACAATTTAACTTGGACACCGACCACTGATTTTTGTAAAAACATTTGGCAAATCTCCTATTCTGCCATTCGGCGTGCAAACAATTTATTACTGAACATCGATAATATCACATTCAAATCAGAAGAGGTAAGAAAGCAGATTGTCGGACAAACAAAATTCTTACGCGCTTTAGCTTATTTTGATCTGATACGCTTTTATGACCATATTGTTGTCATCCGAGAAACCGACAACTTAAATGATGAAGCTCCTTCCAACCAAGGAACAGATGACGCAGCCTGGGCTTTAATTGAAGAAGACTTATTGTATGCAGGTTCTGCTCTACCGATAAAATGGGAAGATTCGAATGCCGGACGTGCAACAAAAGGTGCAGCAATGGCTATGTTGGCAAAAGTCTACCTGACACAAGCCGGATGGCCTTGGAACAAAAGCGGTTTTTGGGAAAAGGCAGCTTCTCAAACAACTGATATTATTAATAATGAAGGGACTTTTGGTTATGGATTGGAAGAAAATTTCCGACGAATTTTCGACGTGACAAACGAACATGGAAAAGAGTATATTTTTGATATCGAATTCCAAACAAACATCAATGGAAACGACTCACCTGCCATAACTGGAATGCGTGGTTATAACATAAAAAAAACGGACGGATGGTCTTCATTCATTTCTACCCCGGAATTTTATAAATCATATGAAGTGGAAGACAAACGAATCTCCACTACGTTTGTTACAGAATTTACCGATATAAATAATGGCAAACAATATGTTTATGACCCGGATAATATAGCAGAACCCTCTTTTCCTCTTTGCCACTTTGCTAAATATCTTGATCCGAACGACAATCAATCAACTTCGGCCGGAGACTATAGTTGCAACAGAAAAATCATACGCTACGCAGATGTTTTGTTAATGCAGTCCGAAGCCTATTGCGAAATGAATCGCATCGGAGATGCACTGACAGGTATCAATCGGGTACGGGCAAGAGCCGGACTCAATCCGATCCCTTCATCCATTTCACAGACAGATTTGCGGAAAGCAATCATACAGGAACGTACTTGGGAGTTCGCAGCCGAAGGACATTCCTTATTCGACATGAAACGGCAGCATTGCATGGCAGAGCGCTTGGGCAGAGCTGTAGATGATAAATATTATTCATTACCTTTGCCTCAGGACGAAACGGATAAAAATCCGAATCTGAAACAGCATCCGCTGTGGTAATTCGATAATTGATGATTTATCTGTTACTTTTGGCTTGACCCAAAAGTAACGGGTAAATCATCAATTACCATCCCTATTTTTTAGATAACCTTTTAATTCTTACTATATAATGAAATGTTTTTATTCTTTTTTATTTTTATTAGGTAGCCTGTTAGCAAGCGGGCAGACCACTGATGTAAAATACCTGTCAGGACAAGGCTCGGACGATGCGGTCGAATGGGACTTCTTCTGTACCGGTGGCAGGAAAAGCGGGGAATGGAATAAGATCAAAGTTCCCTCCTGCTGGGAAATGGAAGGATACGGAACCTTCAATTACGGACATGACAAGCCGAAAGCCGACGAATCCGGATTGTATAAAACAACATTCGAAGTACCGGCGACATGGAAAGGCAAACGTATATTTATCGTTTTCGAAGGTTCCATGACCGATACGGAGATTAAGGTAAACGGAAAACAGGCAGGTACTCCCCATCAGGGAGCTTTCTACCGATTCAAGCGAGAGATAACCAAACTGGTCCATATGAACAAGGAAAACCTTTTGGAAGTCAAAGTGAACAAAATGTCATCCAATACCAGTATCAACGAAGCAGAACGGCAATGTGATTTTTGGGTATTCGGAGGCATATTCCGTCCGGTTTACCTCGAAGCTGTTCCTAACAACTTCATCGAATATACGGCGATCGATGCCCGGCAACATGGCGAACTGAACGCAGATATATTTATAGACAAGAAACTTTCCGACATAAAAGCAGAAATAGAGATCAAAGATGTCCAGAACCAGACGATAGGGAAAATCACATCTGCTCCCATAAACGAAAAAACAGGCAAAATATCCCTCTCTGGCAAGATCGACAATATCAAACCCTGGTCAGCCGAAGACCCACAACTGTACACCGCCATAATCACCCTTCGCCAGAAAGACAAGGTACTGCATACCGTAACCGACCGGATCGGGTTCCGCACAGTCGAAGTGAAACCGAAAGACGGTGTCTATATCAACGGTGTGAAAATGCGCTTTAAAGGGGTGAACCGCCACTCTCACTGGCCCACTACGGGACGAACGACGAACAAGCAGCTTAGTATTAACGACGTCAAGCTGATGAAAGAAATGAACATGAATGCAGTCCGCATGTCACACTATCCACCTGACAAACATTTCCTGGAAGTTTGCGACTCTCTGGGGATGTATGTGATCGACGAACTGTGCGCCTGGCAATATCCTCCTTATGATACGAAAGTCGGGACCATTCTAGTTGGGGAAATGCTGAAACGGGATCTCAACCGTCCATCTATCATTTTTTGGGCAAACGGGAATGAGGGAGGCTTCAATTTTGACCTCGACCCGCTATTTCCACAATATGACCCGCAAAAACGAGCTGTCCTGCATCCCTGGGCGTTATCGGGAAATATCAATACGGTACATTACATCAAATATAATTCTGGAATCGGCAATATGTTCCACGGAAGGGATATCTTCATGCCGACAGAAATCCTGCACGGATTATACGACGGTGGACACGGAGCCGGACTCGACGACTACTGGGACCTGATGCTTTCCAATCCGCTTTCAGCCGGAATGTTCCTTTGGGACTTTACGGACCAGGCAGTTGTTCGCGAAGATAAAAACGGATTCTACGATACCGACAAGGATCACGGAGCCGATGGCATAGTAGGACCATATCGAGAAAAAGAAGGCAGCTTCTTTACAATCAAAGAAATATGGTCGCCTATCCATCTGCCGGAACACTATCTTACACCGGGATGGGATGGTCGTTTCGAAATAGAAAACAGATATGCGTTCACAAATGCGAACGCTTGTAACTACACATACCGGCTGGCTAAAATCAACTCGCTTGCGCAAAAGACCATACAATCGGTTTCCGGCAAGATCGCTTCCCCTGATATCCGTCCGGGAGAAAGAGGGTATTTGCAACTTGAACTTCCCTCCGGCTGGCAGGAATACGACTTTCTATATGTTACGGTAAAAGACCGTTACAACCAAGAGTTATTTACCTGGAGCTACGAGATCGGCACACCCGACCGTCTTGCCAACCGTCTGCTGCCACAGGAAGGTAGCACACCGGCTGTAAAAGAAAGCATCGATAACTGGTATTTTTCGGCTGCCGGTACGGAAGTAACGTTCGACAAACAAAACGGCCTGCTCCGGTCAGTCACTTCCGGAGGTAAAGCAATCCCGTTGAACAATGGGCCGGAACTGATATCCAATCAAGATATTATTTGTAAATCAGTAGAATATAAGCAAGTGGAAGGAAATCCTCAACTGATTGCCACTTATACGTCCCGAAACGGAAAAAATACAGTCTACACATTCACTTGGACCATACTCCCTTCCGGCATCGTAGAACTGGACTACAATTACCGCCCCCAGGACATGGTCAAGATGGCGGGTATCACGTTCGATTTCCCAGAAAAAGAGATCGCCGGAGCCACTTTGCTCGCCAACGGACCATACCGTGTATACAACAACCGGATGAAAGGCGGTTCGCTGAATATCTGGGAAAAGAAGTATAACAACACTATCACTGGTGAAAGTTGGGACTATCCGGAATTCAAAGGATACTATTCTTTATTCTACGGGATGAAGCTCGATTGCCCCACTCCATTCGAAGTTTACAGCGGAAAAGAAGATGTCACCTTGCATCTCTTTACCCCAGCCGTACAAGAACAATACGATCCGAAACGCAACCACACGATTGTCGACTATCCAAAAGGAAACCTCTCTTTCATGAATGCAATTCCGGCTGTCGGAACCAAATTCGGAAAAGCGGAAGATTTCGGTCCTCAATCTCAACCGCATCGTGCCAGAGGAAACGGACCGGAAAATAATGTCAGTGGAAAATTGTATTTCCGCTTCTGATAGAAGCAAAAACAATTGAAATAAATTAACAGTTATACTCGGAACACCCCGAAATAACTGTTAATTTTTTCTGTTTAATAATAACTTTATCTATATTTGCAGAATATTGAATGAAATCAGAGATCGTGAATAAACAGCATCTAATAAATATAAACCTAAATCAGTTATCCAATGGGACCATGAAGTCAAAGAATCTTTGCATATAGAGAATAACCACGGCTATTCTTAATATTTATACAGTTAACTTATTGAGTAGTAACTTAAATCACCATGTAAACATGAAAAATAACAAAATGGCAATAATTTGCCTGCTTTCTCTTTTGCCCAGCATCAGTGTTCTGGCAAATGAGAATTACATCACGGACCCTGCAACGAGCCTGCGGGGAAAATCGGACTCGGCAGTTCCTACACGTTTGCAACAAAACGGAAAGACCATCACAGGAATCGTACAAGACGCACTCGGCCCTATAGCCGGTGCCAACATTATCGTAAAAGGAACGACAAACGGGAACATTACGGACATGGATGGTAAATTCACGCTTGAGAATGTGCCCGCAAACGCTACTCTCGTTATCTCCTACATCGGATTTACTCCACAAGAAATACGCGTAGGGAATCAGACCACCTTTAATATTACTCTCCAGGAAGACTCCGAAGCACTGGACGAAGTTGTAGTAGTCGGCTACGGTGTCATGAAGAAAAAAGACTTGACAGGAGCCGTTTCACAATTGAGCAGCAGTTCGATGAAAGACCTCAAAGTGTCGCATCCGACAGAAGCTATGGCCGGAAAACTGGCCGGTGTACAGGTACAACAAGTCGGAGGGCAACCGGGACAAGCGGCCACAATCCGTGTGCGCGGGTCCGGCTCCATCACGGCATCCAGCGCCCCGTTGTATGTTGTCGACGGATATCCGCTGGGAGAACAAAACTTGAATGCGATCAACCCGAATGATATCGAATCTATCGAAGTATTGAAAGATGCTTCGGCAGCCGCTATCTACGGTTCGCGTGCAGCCAACGGTGTCGTATTGGTCACAACCAAGTCGGGAAAGACCGGCAAGGTCAGTGTAAGCTTGGATATCTATGCAGGTTTCCAGAACGTAACAAAGAAGATGGACCTGATGAACGCGCAGGAATTTGTCGAATTCAGCCGGGAAGCCTTCAATAACAACTACATCAGCAAGGTTCCTGGAGCATCCGCTAGCGATCCGCTGAGTATGCGTCCGTCCGGAAACCGTTATCGTTACCCGGCTATCTACGACGATGCCGCCTATATTGCCTCTTTAGGTGCCGGTACGGATTGGCAAGACGAAATTTTCCGCACTTCCCCCGTACAAAACTACCAGTTGACAGTAACTGGTGGCGATGAAAAGACTAAATATATGTTCTCTGCCGGCTATTTCAACCAGCAAGGTGTCGTTATCAACAGTGATTATGAACGATTCTCGGCAAGAGCCAAAATCGACAGCGAACTGAACAGTTGGTTGAAGCTGGGTGTCAATCTGGCTCCGACTTACATGAACGCGAACAAGACAACCCAAGGCCACTGGGCAAGTGACGGTGTCATCAATGCAGCTTTAGCGACATCTCCCGTAGTACCTGTATACAATGAAGACGGTACATGGGCTTCACAGTCCATGTACGCCGTCGCTAGCGACGGATTGACCGGTGTACCGAATGCTGTGGCCTTGACACATATCCACAACTACGACACAGATCTCCGCCTGTTCAGCAACGGTTATATCGAACTTTCCTTGTTGAAAAACCTGAAACTGAAATCTACCATCGGTGCCGATATCCGCGAATACAGAGGCGAATACTTCCGTCCGGCAACCATTCCTAATAACGGTAACGTGGCTCCTCTCCCTTCAACGGAAAGAAAAGCGACAGAGAAGTCAACCGAAGTTATCAACTGGCTGAACGAAAATACGATTACTTATTTCGAATCGTGGGGTAAGCACGAACTCGACGCTGTTGCCGGTGTCACTGCACAGAAAAACATCTACCGCTACACAGAGGCTACGGGTTCCGATTTCCCGAATGATAAAATACAGACACTCAACAATGCAACAGTAAAAAGCAGCAAGTCAGAACGCAAGACCTGGACATTACTCTCCTATCTGGCACGTGTCAACTATCGTTATAACAACAAATACTACCTGACCGCATCCATCCGTGCGGACGGTTCTTCCCGTTTCGGCAAAAACAACCGCTACGGTTATTTTCCTTCCGGATCAGTAGCATGGCGTCTGTCTCAGGAAGACTTTCTGAAAGATGTAAAATGGTTGTCGGACATGAAGATCCGCGCAAGCTACGGTATCACAGGTAACAATAATATCGGTGATTATGCGTCGATCGGTATCATGGAAAATGCTAACTATGTATTGGGAACGGGTACGGGTAATATCGTAAACGGTGCAGCCCAAAAGAGCTTCTCCAACGCTGACCTGACTTGGGAAAAGACACGCCAGACTGATCTCGGTTTCGAAATCTCCGTTTTGGACAGCCGTCTGTCTTTGTCTCTGGACCTATACTACCGTAAGACTACCGACCTGTTGATGGATGTAGATATTCCGACAATCACCGGATTCGAAAAGGCTATGCAGAATATCGGAAAAATGCGTAACAAAGGTCTTGAAATCACCCTTAGCGGTACTCCGTTCAGAGGCAAAGACTTTACTTGGGATGCAACCGGGAATATTTCTGTCAACCGTAACAAAGTATTGGCTTTAGGACCGACAGGAGATCCGATCTTCAGCGACGGCGGTGCCGGAACAACCCACGTCACAATGGTAGGCCAACCGATCGGTGCTTTCTACGGGTATAAAATGCTGGGAATCTTCAAAACGAAAGAAGAACTGGATTCATATCCTCATCTGGCCGACACGCAAGTGGGTGACGTCATGTTCGAAGACGTCAACGGAGATCATAAAATCGATGCCGACGACCGCACAATCATCGGTAACAATATGCCAGACTTTACCTGGGGTATGACACACTCCTTCACCTTCAAGAACTTCGATGCCAGTATATCCCTACAGGGGGTTGTCGGAAATGAAGTACTACACTTGGGTAGACGCTTCTACACACAGGGCGAAGGAAACCAGAATCAGCTGAAAGAGATGATGGGACGCTGGCAATCAGAATCAAACCCGGGTAACGGATGGATTCCGAGAGCCAACTCACAGCCGACCGGGCAGAACAATGCCATTTCCTCACGCTGGGTAGAGGACGGTTCTTTCCTCCGTGTAAACAACCTGACTGTCGGTTATACGCTGCCTGAAGCATTCACCAAGAAATGCAGCATCCAACGTGCCCGCGTATATGTTTCCACACAAAATCTGCTGACGATCACAAGTTATAGCGGCTACAACCCGGAAACAAGTTTCAAGGAAGACAACGTGACGGCTCCCGGTACCGACTACGGTATGTACCCGCTGTATCGCACCTGTACTTTCGGTATTAACGTAACCTTTTAAATAGCAGACAAATTATGAAACTAAAATATAATCTGATCGCAATAGCCCTTCTGGGATTTAGCTTCTCATCCTGCAGTGACTTCCTGGAACAGAATCCGCAAACGGATTTAAGTGAAAACGATTTCTACAAAACGGCCGACGACATCCTCTCGGCAGTAAACGGAGTCTACTCTTCTCTACAGGAAGGTGACATATACGGTAACTGGTATGTTTTCGGAGAAATCCCCTCCGACAATACCCGCAACCAACTCTCCGGTTCAGTAACCACTCAGAATGAGTTCGACCAGTTCTACATCGACACGCAGAACAGTATGATCGCCAATTTCTGGAAAGCAGCCTACAAAGTTATCAACCGTACCAATACGGTCTTAGGACGTATCGACGGAATCGAAATCAATACTGAATTGGCAAACCGGTATAAACTGGAATGCAAGTTTATCCGTGCCTTGATGTATTTTAACCTAGTACGCGTCTACGGTGATGTACCATTGGTACTGAAAGAGATCAGCATCTCGGAATCTTACGACATCCTGCGTGAACCAAAAGAAAATGTTTACAACCAAATCATCGCCGACCTGAAAGAGGCACAAGATCTCCCTGTTTCCTATTCGACAGCCGAAGACGGGCGTGCAACCCAAGGAGCAGCCAAAGCATTATTGGCAAACGTCTACATGACTTTGCACAAATATGCAGAAGCGGAAACTATCTTGGCTGAAATCATCAACAGCGGACGGTACAGTTTGTTGGAAAATACGCCGGGCAGCCTGAACATCGACGGCTACAAAAATGTGTTCAGCCCAGTTAACCACAACAGCAAGGAAGGCATTTTCGAAATCCAGTTCCTGAAAGGCGGCTATGGCGAAGGTTCCAACTATGCCAATAACTTCGCACCTGAAAACTCAGGAACGAATGTGGTGGCAGTCGGTGGTACAGGTGGTAATAATATCCCGGAAATGGACATCTACAATGCTTATGAAGAAGGCGACCTTCGCCGTGATTTCTCCATGTCCCTCGGATATTACGATAACCGCAAAAACAACGAATGGGTGGAATCCCGCTATGTCTGCAAGTTCATGGATGTTCCTTATCAGAACAATGATGCCAGCAACAACTATCCGGTAATCCGCTATGCCGATGTGATCCTGATGTATGCCGAAGCATTGAACCAGAACGGAAAGACGGCAGAAGCCTGCAAATATCTGAATATGACACGCCGGCGTGGTTTCGGTTATCAGACGACAGAGACCAGCCCGGTCGACCTGCAGACAACCGACAAGGCCCAGTTCGCCCTGATGGTAGAACAGGAACGCCGCGTGGAACTGGCATTCGAAAATCATCGCTGGTTCGACTTAATCCGCACCGGACGTGCTGTTGAAGTGATGAGAAGTAAAGGATTCTCCCTAAACGAAACAAACCTTATCTGCCCGATTCCGCAAAAGCAGATCGATGTCAATCCGAAACTGACACAGAACGACTATAGAATCGAATCCCGAAATTAATCGAAAAGAAAGTGTATCAAAATCCCCTTGTTCCCGCGCTTGATATAATGCGATCCCGCGTCAAGCGCGGGAACAAAGGATAGTTTTGATACACTTTTCTGCTTTTTTTCTATCTTTACAGCATACCTAAAATAATATAACATGAAGAGCTGGACAATTTTATTAAGTACGTTGTGTTTATTCTCATGCAACCAACAGGAAAATAAATTTGAAAAATATGTAGACCCGCTGATCGGTACAGATATCCGCATCGTACAAGGAAAAGACAAGAACTCGACGGAAGAACGCGGACAAATCATGCCGGCAGTCGGGGTTCCACACGGTATGACCAACTGGGTGGCACAGACACAGGCGACCGAACAGAAATGTCATCCTCCCTACTATTATTTCCAGGATGCAATCCAAGGATTCCGGGCCAGCCACTGGATGAACGGCTCCTGTACACAAGACTACGGCAGCGTCACAATTATGCCGCTCAGCAACAAGCTCGAAATAGACCCGGTCAAACGCGCCTCCACTTTCGACCACACTCAGGAAACAGCAACTCCCTCCTATTATTCGGTCGACTTGAACGACTATGACATCCATGCCGAATTGACCGGACTCTCCCGTGCAGGCATCATGCAATTCTGCTTCGAACAGGATGGCGACCACTATATCGTGATCGAACCCAATAGTGATGAAGGTGTCGCCTTCGTCGAAATCAATCCGGAGAAAAAAGAAATTACCGGTTACAACCCCGTACACCGCATCTACCAAGGATACGGTAAGGAAGCCGGATTCAGCGGACATTTCGTGATTCAGCTGAATGAAGAGATTGCCGACTATGGCGTTTGGGACAGCACCACGATCATCCCCGGACGAAAATCGGCAAAAGGACAAAAACATGCTGTCGGAGCTTGGATCAAGCTGGCTTCCGATAAGCCGGGGAAAATACTGGTCAAAGTTGCCACTTCCTTTACGAGCATCGACAATGCCCGCAAAAACTTGGCTGCCGAAATTCCGGGATGGAACTTCAACGAAGTGCGACAGGCATCCTCCGACATCTGGAACCAGGCATTGGGGCAAATCGCAGTAAAAGGAAACAACGAAAAAGAAAAGGTCAAATTCTATTCAGCTCTCTACAACGCACACTTCCTGCCCCGCACGTTCAGCGACGTGGACGGCTCCTATCCGAGATTCGACGGTGACGGACAGATTATGAAGATGGACCACGGAACCTACTATTGCGACTTCTCGCAATGGGATACCTACCGTGCCGTCCACCCTCTATTCTCCATCCTCACCCCTTCCCGCAACGGGGATATGGCACATTCGCTCGTGTTAAAAGGACAGCAAGGCGGTTGGTTGCCCATCTTCCCGTCCTGGAATAGCTACACGGCTGCCATGATCGGTGACCACTGCATCGCCATGATCGGAGACGCCATCGTCAAAGACACTCCGGGTTTTGACTATGAAGAAGCTTACACGCTGATGCGCAAAAACGCTTTCGAGGCCAATCCGGACTCCGCCAGCTATCGCGACGGGAAAGGCCGACGGGCAATAGAGTCTTACCTGAAATACAATTACGTGCCGTTAGAGGATCAAGTAACGGAAGCATTCCACCGTCGTGAACAAGTATCCCGCACACTGGAATATGCCTATGATGATTTTGTCCTTGCACAGGTTGCCAAGAAGTTAGGCAAGACAGACGATTATAAAGCACTCATCAAACGGGCGGAAAACTACCGGAACGTAATCGACCCCGAAACAGGCTATGCCCGTGGACGCCATGCCGATGGAACCTGGATCGAGCCGTTCGATCCGTTTGCCTCCACTTCGTTCATCTGTGAAGGGACTCCTTACCACTACACCTGGTATGCTCCCCAGGACATAGCCGGACTGATCCGGCACATGGGCGGAAAAGAACGTTTCATCAACCGTCTGGACAACTTCTTCGAAGGAAACTATTACTGGCATGGCAACGAGCCGGGACACCACATCGCCTATCTTTTCGCTTATGCCGGTGAACCTTGGAAAACACAAAAATGGGTACATGATATCATCAACCGCGAGTATTTCACGACTCCCGACGGACTATCCGGCAACGACGATGCCGGGCAGATGTCATCCTGGCTGGTCTTCAGCATGGTCGGCTTCTATCCGGTCTGTCCGGGCATGCCCTACTACGTGATCGGCAGCCCGTCATTCGAAGAGAGCGTTATCACACTTGAAAACGGCAAGAAGTTCACGATCGAAGCCCCAGGAGCATCGGACAAGAATATCTACATCCAGTCCGCTACCCTCAACGGACAGCCGTACGACAAGAGCTATATCCTCCATACAGACATTATGAACGGAGGCAAACTCTCGTTCGTCATGGGAGATAGCCCCAATAAAGAATGGGCTTCTTCCGCCGGATCGCTTCCACCTTCAATGGGGTTATAAAGAACGACGCATAAAAAAATCATTTACATATTCCTGCTCTGCCTCACCGTCCTACCAGACACAGGGCAGGAATTTTCAATATAGAGAAGAAAGCGGTAAAAACCGGAAAGGTAATCTACGTAGAATAAATATAGCTTTTCTTTTAAATTTTATTATATTTACGCGCTAATCGATAGGGTATATGGAATATTCAGCAGATTTAAAGGCCTTCAATCAATTATTCGCAGATTATCAAGGACGGTTCATCCGCTTTGCGAATATATATGTGAGGGATATAGCTGTTGCCGAAGATTTCACTATAGAAGCGCTGATGCAATACTGGGAAAACCGGAACACGCTGAAGGCCGATTCCAATGTTCCGGCCTATATACTCACGATCATCAAAAACAAATGTATCAACTACCTGCAACATATACAAGTCAGGGAAGATGCCAGCGAACACCTGAAGAATCATGCCGAATGGGAACTGAACACCCGCATCTCCACCCTCGAAGCCTGCAACCCGGAAGAACTGTTTACAGCCGAGGCACAGGAGATCGTAAACAAAACACTGGCCACCCTCCCTGAACAGACCCGCCGTATCTTCATCATGAGTCGCTACGAAAACAAACCTTACAAAGAGATCGCAGAAACGCTCGGCATGACAACCAAAGGCGTGGAATACCATATATCCCAGGCCCTGAAAAAGCTACATGCCAATCTGAAAGACTACATACCTCTATTGGTATTCTTATCCTATATGAACTGATCCGGCCTTTCCGCCCATACACGGCTGTCTGGCTTTACTGAGTACCGAAAACAAAAGAGCGCAGAATCATGCGGACTCATCTTACCAATGATGTCCGCATAACTCAGCGCCCTTCCGTATTTATCTGCGTCTGGTAATATCAATCCCGGTACGTTTCCGTCAAGCGATCACCTCAACAATGTTACCATCCGGATCCAAAACAGCTCCTTCATAATAACCGTCACCAGTAATACGCGGCTCGCCTACGATCTTGTAACCGTCCGAACGGAACTGTTCGATCATGGCATCCACCTTCTCTTTCGATCCGGTAGAAAAGGCAAAATGGGCAAGTCCGATGAAGACATCTGCCGTTTCTTTGGTAATATCGGTCCGCTGCATAATTTCAAGCGAAGCCCCTCCCTCGAAAGTGACGAAATAAGAGGCAAAGCCTTTCTTCGGATTCACATACTTCTCGTTGCTTTTCCCGTTGAAATACTTGATATAAAAATCACGCGAACGTTCCAGTTCATTCGTCCAGATAGCGATATGAGTCAATTGCATATGTTATTCTTATTTACAAATCCGGCAACCGGCGCATCTCGCCAGTTCTCCACGAAAACGTTTTTCTACTAATTTGTGCAAACGGTCTTTCAAGGCATCCAGACGTACGTAATCGATCACGTCCGCGGTGAAAGCTACGCTTAACAACATGCGTGCCTCGTCACGAGGAATGCCGCGGCTCTGCATATAGAACAAAGCAGTTTCGTCCAACTGTCCGGTGGTCATACCATGCGAACATTTCACATCGTCGGCATAGATTTCCAACTGGGGCTTGCTGTACATGCGGGCTTCACGGGTCGCGCAAAGATTGCGATTCGTCTGATAGGCCGCTGTCTTCTGTGCATCTTCCTTCACTAATATACGGCCGCTGAACGCACCGACCGCATGATCGTCCAAAACATTCTTGAACAGTTCGTTGCTAGTACAATGAGGTACGGCATGCGTAATATGGCTGTAGGTATCAAGCTGCTGTTCTTTGTCCAGGATCGACATACCGCACAAAGTCGCTTCAGCCTGTTCGCCGTTCAGTTCGATATAATAGTTGTTACGGGTAAGGCCGTTATTCAGCGTGATACCATTCACCAAAACATTACTTCCCGCTTCCTGCTTCACATGCACGGAGGCAAAACGAGTAGTCGACATGCTGCTCTCTTCGAGGTCGTAATAATCGAAGAAGGCACCTTCACCCGCAAAGATCTCGACAACCTGCGTGGCTAAGAACTTGACATCGTCGATGCTATGATCGCACACCAACAGCTTGGCTTCCGAACGAGGCTCCATAATCACCAGGATACGGCGGTTCGCCATCGTGTCTACATCGCTGCGGAAGATATTCACCAACTGGATCGGACGCTCCACTACGACACCTTCCGGCACATAGACCACAAAACCATCCTGGGCCAGCATAGTGTTCAAGGCAACAATACCATCCTTACCGGTTGGTGCCGCCTTGCCATAATAGCGGGATGCCACTTCGGGATACTTTTCCATGAAAGTACGCATTCCCCCGGCATAAACACCTTCGGGAAGATGGGCTTTCGGTAACATCTTGTCATAGAAAGTATCATTCACCACAAAATAAAGCGAGGTACTCAGGTTGGGGACATCACAACGGAACACGTCGTACGGATTGACCGGGATATCAAGACGATTGATATTCACCCCGTAATCCGGAGCAAAAGCCTGCGCCACATCTGTATATTTATAATCTTCACTCTTCACCGTCGGAAAGCCCAACCGTTCCAAATCAGCCAAAGCCTCTGCACGCGGCAAATTCATCAACCCCGCCGCATGCCGGCAAATCAGATCCTCATAATGGGTGAAAAGATCGATATATTGTTGTTCTGCTTTCATTACTATCTAATTTTTTGGCATGGATTACACGGATTTCGCGTGTAATCCGTGCCTAATTATTCTTATTCTTCTCCCATCTCTTTCTTGATCCAGTCGTAGCCTTTTTCTTCGAGTTCGAGAGCCAGTTCGGGACCGGCGGTTTTGACAATACGTCCTTTGTAGAGGACATGGACCACGTCGGGCTTGATATAATCCAGCAGACGTTGGTAGTGCGTGATCACGATAGCCGCATTCTCTGGCGTACGAAGTTGGTTGACACCATTTGCCACGATGCGGAGGGCATCGATATCCAGACCGCTATCCGTCTCATCGAGAATCGCCAGCTTCGGTTCGAGCATTGCCATCTGGAAGATTTCGTTCCGCTTCTTCTCACCACCCGAAAAACCTTCGTTCACGCTGCGGCTCGCCAGCTTATTGTCCAATTCCACAATCGCACGCTTCTCGCGCATCAGCTTCAGGAAGTCGGTAGCCGAAACAGGTTCCAGCCCTTTATATTTACGATGTTCGTTCAAGGCGGCACGCATGAAGTTCACCATGCTGACTCCCGGAATCTCCACCGGATACTGGAAACTCAGGAAAATACCTTCACGGCTACGGTCTTCCGGTTCAAGATCCAACAGGTTCTTACCGTTGAAGATCACCTCCCCTTCCGTTACTTCGAATGCCGGATTACCGACCAACACACTGCTCAAGGTACTTTTTCCGGAACCGTTCGGCCCCATGATGGCGTGTACCTCACCCGCCTTGACAGAAAGGTTGATCCCTTTCAATATCTCTTTGCCATTGATATTGGCATGTAAGTTCTTTATCTCTAACATGACTTTATAATTTATGATTTATGCGATTTATGATTTATGATTTATGATTTATCATCGACGCATAAATCATAAATCATAAATCATAAAATCATCCTACGCTTCCTTCTAAAGAAATAGTCAGCAGCTTCTGTGCCTCCACGGCAAACTCCATAGGGAGCTTGTTCATTACCTCGCGGGCATACCCGTTGACGATCAGACCGACAGCTTCCTCGACCGAGATACCGCGCTGCTGGCAATAGAACAACTGTTCTTCGCTGATCTTGCTCGTCGTCGCTTCGTGTTCCACTACCGCCGTCTCGTTCTGGATATCGGCATAGGGGAAGGTATGGGCACCGCAAGTCGAACTAAGCAACAGGCTGTCGCACTGGCTATGATTACGGGCGCCTTCGGCACGGGGAGAAACTTTCACCAAGCCGCGATAGCTGTTCTGACTATGCCCGGCGGAGATACCTTTCGAGACGATCGTACTGCGAGTATTCCGTCCAAGGTGGATCATCTTCGTACCGGTGTCGGCCTGCTGGTAATTGTTGGTGACGGCCACCGAGTAAAACTCGCCTACCGAATTATCACCGGCCAGAATACAGCTTGGGTATTTCCAGGTAATAGCGGAACCAGTCTCCACCTGTGTCCAAGAGATCTTGCTCCCTTCGCCCTTGCACAGTCCGCGTTTAGTCACGAAGTTGTAGATACCTCCCTTTCCATCCTTGTCACCCGGATACCAGTTCTGGACGGTGGAATATTTCACTTCGGCCCGTTCATGCGCTACGATTTCGACGATAGCCGCATGAAGCTGGTTCTCATCGCGCATCGGGGCGGTACAACCTTCAAGGTAACTGACATAGGCTTCATCATCCGCCACAATCAATGTACGTTCGAACTGTCCGGTATTGGCCGCATTGATACGGAAATAGGTAGAAAGCTCCATCGGACAACGCACGCCTTTCGGGATATAGACAAACGAACCGTCCGAGAACACCGCCGAATTCAATGCGGCAAAGAAATTATCACGATAACTGACCACGCTTCCCAGATACTTCTGGACCAAATCGGGATGATGCTGGACGGCTTCGCTGAAAGAACAGAAGATAATGCCCTTCTCAGCAAGCGTCTCCTTGAATGTTGTCTTTACGGAGACGCTGTCCATCACTGCATCGACCGCCATCCCGCTAAGCTGCGCACGTTCGTGCAAAGGAATACCCAGTTTGTCGAAAGTCTTCATCAGTTCCGGATCGACCTCATCCAGGCTCTTCGGGCCTTCCTTCTTCTTCGGAGCGGCATAGTAGATGATATCCTGATAGTCGATCGGCGGGATATTCAGGTGAGGCCATGTCGGCATCTCCAGTGTCTGCCAATGGCGGAAGGCTTTCAAGCGGAACTCAAGCAGCCATTCCGGTTCATTCTTCTTGGCGGAAATAATACGAACAGTCTCTTCATCCAATCCGCGATGAATCACCTCCGTATCTATATCGGTAACGAATCCGTACTTATAATCACCGGTCGTCACCTCATTTAGTATGTCGTTTGAATCTTCCATTATACATTAAATATATTGTTCAAATTATGAAACCTATTCCTCCTTAAAAAACAAATTTTGGAAGTAAATGGTTGGGATTATTTCTTTGACTGAATTATAAAAACGGGATTCGACCTTTGCCTGGCGCGGGATCAGGACCGATCCCTTGTCTATCATCTCCATACTGTTCAGCAGAAGGCTGACAAACGCCATCATAAAACAAAGCCCCAAGACACCACCCACCAAATGGTTCAGGACGCTCAACGGCGTCGCTCCCACGACACGAGTCAGAATCTCACCCGCCAGCAATATGACACCCACGATCAACAGGAAACCCGCCACGTAGCTGAGCACCGTCACTCCTTGTTCGGGAAACCAGCCCAATGCCAATATATATCCACGCAGCCAAAGTGCCGCCTTCGTACAAAAAAAGATCCCGACCAAAAGGGCTATAAGCGAAACAACCTGTTTGATGACTCCATCAAACAGGCCTTTCACAAATCCTATTCCTGCCAGACATAGCAATGTAATGTCCAACCAGTTCATGTTTACAATGTCTTCTTGATTTCCGTTTCTTCGTATGCCTCGATGATATCACCAACCTGAATATCATTGTAGTTGACAATGTTCAAACCACAATCCAAACCGGCAACCACTTCCTTCACATCATCCTTGAAACGTTTCAAAGATTCCAACTCTCCGGAATGAACCACGATACCGTCACGGATCACGCGCACCTTGTTCGAACGCTTGATCTTACCTTCACGTACCATACACCCGGCAATCGTACCCACTTTCGTGATCTTGAAGACCTGAAGCACTTCCACGTTCGCAGTGATCTCTTCCTTGATTTCCGGTGAAAGCATACCTTCCATAGCGCTCTTCACTTCTTCGATCGCATCATAGATAATCGAGTACAGACGGATTTCAACTCCCTCTTTCTCTGCCAGGCGGCGTGCAGGCAATGCCGGGCGCACCTGGAATCCGATGATAATCGCATCAGAAGCGGCAGCCAGTACGACATCCGATTCGGAGATCTGACCGACAGCCTTGTGGATCACGTTCACTTGAATTTCCTCTGTAGACAGACGGATCAGGGAGTCCGACAACGCTTCTACGGAACCGTCCACGTCACCCTTCACAATCACGTTCAGTTCTTGGAAGTTTCCGACTGCGATACGGCGACCGATATCATCCAGCGTAAGCATCTTCTGCGTACGTAGGCCCAACTCACGCTGCAACTGTTCGCGACGGTTGGCAATTTCGCGGGCTTCCTGGTCTGTTTCCAGTACGTTGAACGTATCGCCAGCCTGCGGAGCACCGTTCAGACCGAGGATCAGAGCCGGTTCGGAAGGACCAGCCTTTTCGATACGCTGGTTACGTTCGTTGAACATCGCTTTTACGCGACCGAAATGGGTTCCGGCCAGTACGATGTCACCGACCTTCAGCGTTCCGTTTTCAACCAACACGGTAGAAACATATCCACGTCCTTTGTCAAGTGAAGATTCGATGATGGAACCAACAGCACGTCTCTTCGGATTAGCCTTCAAGTCGAGCAAATCGGCTTCCAACAATACTTTTTCCAACAAGTCCTCCACACCGATACCTTTCTTGGCTGAAATTTCCTGGCTCTGGTACTTACCTCCCCAGTCTTCAACCAAATAATTCATGTTAGCCAATTCCTCCTTGATCTTGTCAGGATTGGCATGAGGCTTGTCGATCTTATTGATAGCAAATACGATAGGTACACCAGCAGCCGAAGCATGGTTGATCGCTTCGACAGTCT
Source organism: Parabacteroides sp. MSK.9.14 (assembly GCF_019041495.1). Lineage (NCBI taxonomy): Bacteria > Pseudomonadati > Bacteroidota > Bacteroidia > Bacteroidales > Tannerellaceae > Parabacteroides > Parabacteroides sp. MSK.9.14. The sequence continues at coordinate 78,544 of NZ_JAHPXO010000012.1, read as the reverse complement.
GTGGCATGACATTATCGTCGGCAGCCACAATGATAATCGCGATATCCGTCACCTTGGCACCACGGGCACGCATGGCGGTAAAAGCCTCATGGCCCGGCGTATCCAGGAACGTGATACGACGCCCGCTCTGCAACTTCACGTTGTAAGCACCGATGTGCTGCGTGATACCTCCTGCCTCACCGGCAATTACGTTTGCATTACGGATATTATCCAACAAAGAGGTCTTACCGTGGTCAACGTGTCCCATCACAGTCACGATAGGAGGACGCGCCACCCAGTCTTCTTCGTTGTCGTCTTCTTCGTCGGCCTTGATGGCTTCCACCACTTCGGCACTTACATATTCGGTCTGGAAACCGAATTCTTCAGCTACGATATTAATTGTTTCCGCATCCAGACGCTGGTTAATGGAAACCATGATACCGATACTCATACAAGTACCGATAACCTGCGTCACAGGAACGTCCATCATGTTGGCAAGGTCATTGGCAGTCACAAACTCCGTCAGCTTCAACACCTTGCTTTCCATTTCTTCCTGTTCCATCAGTTCGTGTTCACGCTTCTGGATGGCATCGCGTTTGTCGCGACGGTACTTGGCACCTTTATTATTCTTATTTCCCTTGTTGGTCAGACGGGCCAAGGTTTCCTTTACCTGCTTCTGTACATCTTCCTCGCTGATTTCCGCCTTCACCGGCTTGCGTAGGCGCGGCTTGCGATCATCGTTCGGACGTGACGGGCGTGCATTAGTTCCCGGCGTATTGTTCACATCTACGCGGTCTTTCTTGATACGGTTACGTTTTTTCTTTGCATCCGTACCGCCTTCTCCCGGTTTGACAGGAGCACCTGGTCTTGCCGTTCCGTCTTTCGGTCCTTTATTGAAAAGCCCGTTACCCGACTGTTGCCCCGCTTTGTTACCGGCGAACTTCTCGCGCTTGTCTTCCCGCTCTTTCTTGCGTTCCTCCTTCGTCTTTTTCTTCGGACGGGTAGACTGATTCAACGCGTTCAGATCTATCTTCCCTGTCACCTTGATTTTCGACTCGAACTTCGGAGTATTCAACCGGAATAATCCCTCGTCAGAATCGTTGCCGGCAGATGCCGCCGGTTCTGCAGTCGCAGTCGTTGACTCTACATTTGCAGTTTTCGGCTCCTGTACAGGCTCCGGTTTCATCACTTCTGCTGGTTCCTTTTCCACTACTATAACTTTTTCTTCTTTTATCTCCTCAGGCTGCTGTTTCATTTCCGGGATTTTCACTTCAGGTATTTCCACCTCAGGTGCCTTTACTTCGGGGGTTTTCACCTCCTCAACCGGAGCATCAGCAGTTTTTGCAGCAGTGGCCGCCTCCACAGGCTTCTCCACTTTCTTTTCCACAGGAACGGAAACAGGCTGATGCTGCACCTCCTGCACTTTTTTATGCGGTCTGTCCAGATCGATCCGACCCTTCGTCACAATTTTGGGTCTGAATTCTTCCGGTATTACAGTCTTTATTTCCGAACTCTTTTCTTCTTTCACAGAAGAAGCTTCCCTGTGAGAGCGTTCGGGCACGACCCGTTCACGCTCACGTCCGCCGTTCGGTAAATCTTTTCCAAACTCTTTTACGAGCAAAGCATACTGTTCATCACCGATTCGCGTGTTGGGATTGTTATCCTCAACCTCGAACCCTTTCTTGCGTAGAAACTCAACAACCGTGTTGATTCCTACATTTAATTTTCTCTGTACTTGTATTAATTTTATGGGCATATCAAACTTTGTCGTAATACTTATTCTTGAGGTTCTCCCTCTTCTTCTTCAAATTCGGCAGATAAGATAGCAAGTACCTCGTCAACAGTCTGTTCTTCGAGGTCGGCACGTTCTACAATCTCTTCGCGGTTCATAGCCAATACGCTCTTCGCCGTGTAGCACCCGATATTCTTCAGTGCTTCGATTACCCAGCTGTCAATTTCGTCCGAGAATTCATCCAAATAGATATCCTCTTCATCTGCACCTTCCACATCGCGGAAGACATCGATGGCGTATTCGGTCAGCATACAAGCAAGCTTGATATTCAAACCACCTTTACCGATAGCCAATGAAACTTCTTCAGGACGAAGATAAACCTCTGCCTTATGTTCTTCTTCGTTCACTCGTATAGAGGAAATTTTTGCCGGGCTTAATGCACGCTGGATAAACAGCGATATATTGGATGTATAGTTAATAACATCGATGTTCTCGTTTCTCAGCTCGCGAACGATACCATGAATACGGGAACCTTTCATTCCGACGCAGGCGCCGACCGGGTCGATACGGTCATCGTACGACTCAACGGCCACTTTTGCTCTCTCTCCCGGAATACGGGCAATCGCCTTGATGGTGATCAGACCATCGTTGATTTCCGGAACTTCAAGTTCGAACAAACGCTGCAGGAACAATTTGTCTGTACGGGAAAGGATGATCTTCGGATTGTTGTTGTAGTTATCCACCCGCTGTACGATAGCACGCACGGTTTCACCTTTACGGTAAAAATCAGTCGGGATCTGTTCTGTTTTCGGGAGCAGCAACTCATTACCCTCGTCATCCAACAACAGGATCTCCTTCTTCCATACCTGGTAAACATCGGCTGCGATGATATTGCCGATTTTATCCTTATACTTAGCAAACAAACTGTCTTTCTGCAATTCAAGTATTTTTGAAGCCAACGTCTGGCGCAGGTTCAGGATGGCACGACGTCCGAAATCGGCAAAATGTACTTCATCAGTCACCTCTTCGCCCACTTCACAGTCGGCATCGATCTTACGGGCCTCGGTCAGTGTCAGCTGAAGATTCTCGTCCTCCAGTTCGTCATCGGCGACAACCGTACGGTTTCTCCAGATTTCGAAGTCACCTTTTTCCGGGTTGATAATTACATCGTAATTTTCATCCGTACCGAACATTTTAGCGATCACGTTGCGGAATGAGTCTTCCAACACGCTGATCATCGTATCTTTATCTATATTTTTCAACTCCTTGAACTCAGCAAGTGTGTCAATCATACTGATTGTTTCCTCTTTCTTGGCCATAATCTTTTTACTTGAATCTTATTAGGTATTTTGTATATTTTATTTCATCGAATGTATATGACTGGTCTTCCCGGACAGTCACTTTACGCTTGGCTCCTTCGGGCTTCACTTGTTTTTCAACAGTGACCACCACCCCGTTTTCGTCGGCCGATTTCAATACGCCGGTCAACTTCGTACCGCTTTTAAGCAGCATTTCCACTTCGTTACCCATATTTTTCACATACTGGCGAAGCACTTTAAACGGAGATGTTATCCCTGCGGAACCGACTTCCAGTTCAAAGTCTTCCACATCACGGTCCAGGTGACCTTCCACATAGCGGCTCAACTCAGCGCAATCGTCGATACAAACACCCTCATCATTGTCTATTTCTATGATAATCAGGTTACCTGGTTTTATTACTACATCCACTAAATAATTGCCGGAAGAAGCTAATTTCTCTTCTACCAACTGACTTATCACGTCCTTTTCAATCATATACATACAGTTAAGAACAAAAGAAGGGGACTGCCCGCCCCCTCCTCATCTTCGCTTAATCGTCTGCAAATATACAAATAATCAGTGAGTTTTCAAATAAATATATATTTTTTCTGCATGTTAAGAGATTTATCGCGTACATTTATACTTAATATATCAAAAGTAAGCATATATCAGAACATTTGGTCATTACCCGTTTTTTTCGTTCCTTTGCCCTCGAATATAAGGGGTGCTTGCCGGAATGACACCCAAAAACAGGAAGGCAGGCTGAGATTATACCCATTGAACCTGTACGGGTAATGCCGACGAAGGGAAAAAAGTGTATCTTCAGTAAAAACAGTCCACCTCTGCTATTCCTTTTAAAATTCAGGTTATCAAAAAGAAAAAGGATGAAAAGTGTTCTTATTATTGCCTCAACATTAATGGCATTGTCGGCGGAAGGCAAAACGACCGTACCTGCCGATTCTCTGAAAATCTCAAAAGACATCTCGCTGGACGAAGTGGTCGTCACCGCGACCAAAGTAGCCAAAGGGACACCGGTTGCCTACAGCGAACTGACAAAGGACGAGCTGAATCGCCGGAACGACGGACAAGGCATCCCCTTCCTGATCCTCCAATCGCCGTCCGTAATCATGACGTCAGATGCAGGGACAGGTATCGGCTATTCCGGTTTCCGCATCCGGGGGACGGATGCCAACCGTATCAACATCACAGTCAACGGAGTACCGGTAAACGACTCCGAGTCACACACGGTCTTCTGGGTGAACATGCCAGACTTTGCCTCTTCGGTCGATAATATCCAGATACAACGCGGAGCCGGGACCTCGACCAACGGGGCAGCCGCCTTCGGAGCAACCGTCGCCATGCAGACGCAGAAATCGGAGTTGAAACCTTATGCCGAATATTCGGTCTCGGCCGGATCGTTCGGGACAGTCAAGAACACTGTCAAGCTCGGAACCGGGCTTCTACAGGACCATTTCGTTTTCGATGCCCGCTATTCCAATATCCAGAGCGACGGATACATCGATCGGGCCAAGGCCAACATGCACTCTTACTTTGCTTCGGCGGCTTACTACGGGGACAACACGCTGATTCGCTTCCAGACTTTCGGCAGCATCGAGAAGACCTACCAGGCATGGACCGGCGTCCCTTCCTATCTGCTGGATTCAGACCGCACCTACAACCCTTGCGGGGAATATAAAGAAGACGGGGTCACCAAATATTACAAGAACCAGACAGACAATTACCGGCAGCAGAACTACCACCTGACAGCCAGCCAGCGCCTGAGCGATCTGTGGAACATGAACCTGACACTCCATTACACACATGGGGCAGGCTATTATGAAGATTATAAAGGAGGAGCCAAAGTCAAGGACTACAAACTGCCCCCATATATCGACAGCCAGGGAGACACCATCGCCAAGACGGACCTCGTCCGCCGCAAGTGGCTGGAAAACGACTTCTACGGAGCGATCTACAGCGCCAACTATCGGGGAGAGCGTTTGCAATTCTCAGCCGGAGCCGCCATCAACCGTTACGACGGCGACCACTTCGGGCGTGTCATGTGGGCGAAACAATCGAACAACCTTCCCGAACCGGACTACGAATATTACCGTAACACGGGTGACAAGCTGGATTACAATATGTACGCCAAAGCCAATTACCAGTTCCATCCCAACTTGAACGGTTATCTGGACATGCAGTACCGGGGCATCCACTACACGATCGAAGGCAGCGACGACAAAGCCGGCGACCACGTGAATGTCGACAAGCACTGGAACTTCTTCAACCCCAAGGCGGGCATTAACTTCCAGAAGGACGGCCACAACGCGTTCGTCTCGTTCTCGGTAGCCAACCGCGAACCGAACCGTGACAACTTCACCGAGGCCGGCCGGGACGAACGCCCGCAGCACGAGACGCTCTACGACTATGAAGCGGGTTACGGTTTCGGAAACTCCCGTTTCCATGTCGGCGCCAATCTTTACTTCATGGATTACAGCAACCAGCTGATCCTGACCGGCAAGATCAGCGAAATCGGCGAAGCCCTCACTTCCAATATCAAAGACAGCTACCGGATGGGAATAGAACTCACGGGAGGCGTGGAAATCGCCCGCTGGCTGGACTGGAGCGGAAACCTGACACTCAGCCGGAACAAGATCAAGAACTTCACCGAAAGCATCGAGGTTTACGATGCCGACTGGAACTTCCTGCGTGAGGACCACAACGACTTAGGGACGACCGACATCGCCTTTTCGCCAGACATCATCGCCAACAGCATGTTCAATTTCAACTGGAAACAATTCAGCGCAAGTTTCAACTCCCAGTTTGTCGGCCGCCAGTATATCGACAACACCTCTTGCAAAGACCGTTCCATCGATCCCTATTTCGTCAGCAACCTGCGTGTCGGCTACGTTTTCAAACCGAAGTTTATGAAGGAGATCGCCCTCGATGTCACGATCAACAATTTGTTCAACGAGCAATACGAAACCAATGCATGGGTATACTCGGCAATGGTCGACGGCGAACGTTACAAAGAAGACGGCTATTTCACCCAGGCGGGAACAAACGCAATGGCACGGGTAACATTCAAATTCTAAATGATGGAACAATTACTGGAATATTTCGGAGTACTGACCGGTCTGCTTTATCTCTTTCTGGAGATAAGGCAGCATCGTGCCATGTGGGTTATCGGCTTCCTGACTTCCCTTGTCTATGTTTTTGTCTTTTTCTTTTCAAAGATATATGCGGATATGGGACTGAACATCTATTATGTAGCCATCAGCATATACGGTTTCTGGCAATGGACACGCAGCAAGGGCAGGCAAGAACAAACAGCAGAAGACATAGAGACAGCTCCTCAGGAGGTAATCCTCTACCGCAATATGACACTCCGTCTTTTTGCCGGGATCAGCTTTTCCATCGTTGCCCTGTTTGCGTTACTCTATTATGTCCTGCATTATTTCACCGATTCGCCGATACCGGCAGGCGATGCTTTTACCACCGCCGTCGGAATCGTCGCCACCTGGATGCTGGCACGCCGGATCGTCGAGCACTGGATCTTCTGGATCGTCGTCAACTGCGTGTCCGTCTATCTTTATTACCTGCGTGGGCTCTATCCCACAATGTTTCTCTATATTTGCTACGCCATACTGGCGGCAGCCGGATTATACACTTGGAAAAAGAAAGGAATAAGAACAAATGATAGCACCTTATAATTGCGTAGTCGTAGCAAACGGCCGTTTTCCGCAAACAGCTTTACCGCTTCATCTTCTGCATCAAGCCTCCGTCGTCATCGCTTGTGACGGAGCCGTCGAGGCGTTGGATAAAGCAGGCATCACTCCGACAGCGATTGTCGGAGACCTCGACAGTATCCCATCCCGTTTTCGTGAACAGTATGCCGACCGCATCCATATCGTAGAGGACCAGGAAATAAACGACCTGACGAAATCCGTCCGCTTCGCCCATCGGTCCGGGCAGCAGGAAATTCTGATATTAGGAGCTACCGGGCTGCGCGAAGACCATACGTTAGGCAATATCTCGTTGCTGATGGACTACGCCCCGCTGTTCCAACGGATAGAGATGCTTTCAGACTATGGGATCTTCACTCCTATCCTTCAAACGACAACACTGGAAAGTAAACCCGGAACCCAAGTGTCCCTTTTCTCGCTCGCCCCTTCCGGCACGATTTCCACCACCGGGCTGCGCTGGCCCATCCGCAACCGCCGGCTGACAGCCTGGTGGCAAGGCACGTTAAACGAGGCAACCGGTAACAACTTCACCGTCACCCTCTCAGCGGATGCCCGGATCATAGTTTACCGCACCCTCCAAATAATGTAGTTCAATTTTGGCAGATGTAAATCATCATTTGTATGTTTCAAATATTCTTATAATAAAAAGTCCCGAAGGGGATCTTTCGATCAGCCTTCGGGACAAAATACACCCTCAATTTTACAACTTAGTATTTATTCAAGCCTCACGGCTGTTTAATAAAAATGCTATTCAACAACCTGTCACGCAGGCAGCTTATTCAATTGAGAAGCTTTCCATTCGGGAAAACCATCAATATCGTCATACATGTGGAACTGCAACTTGTCATCCGCCACCCTCTTCAACTCCATTTTAGGAGCCAGTGGCAAACACATGTCATCCACTGCAAACAGTGCTTTCAACAAAACCACATCGTACCCCTCGCGGATTACTTCTTTCTGTAGTATCACCGGCACATTCAACTTGGCCAGATAATAAGCAGAACGTTCATACGCGCACCATGAATCGCCTTCGAGATATAAGTAGACACCATGCAGGTTGTCTATCTCGTTCATCAGAACCTTTTCGACATCCACTATACGTTCCATAATCTTAATAATTTAAATTCTCAATCTCCTATATGCAAACTCTATATTACAAAGATATGGGTTAATGCCGCAAAGGTTGCACTGTAAAAGTCTCAATCTTACTACTCAAAGCTATCAAAGAGCTGATTATCGGCCTCTTTCTTACGCAACTCGTCCAAATTGGCCGCTGCTTCCTTCACACCGGCAGCTTTTGCCTGTTCCAGCAGTTTTCCTGCCTCATCCAAATTCCCATCCAGCAGGTTCAGGACACCACGCGCATGGATGGCTTCGGGGCTATTGCCGGCCTTAGCCAGATAAGTACGGGCCGCATCCAGATCGTTCTTCGACAATGCGATATTGGCGGCGTTCAGATTGGCGACAGGATCGTCGCTGTACATGCGGACCGCAATCTCGAACACTTCATTATATTCCTTGCTTCCGATCTCGTAGCTGTTGGCCACCGCGAACATTTCGCTCAAACTCAACTGCTGCGGACGCGTCTTGATAATCTCGCGTCCTTCTTCGACCGTAAAGAAACGCACCTGATAAGCGACACGGTAATCGGAACGGCGCAACGAAGGATAGATATTCTTCAATACATAACGGTAAGGAGCCCCTCCGTCCAAAGCAGCCAGCCTGGCGTCTTTCTTGTCCGGCTCGTCATTGCTGTTGATGATAGCCAGCACAGCCTCACGCGAAGGAACGCTCCGGTCAGCTTCGACTTTCGCTTTCAAACCTTCCCAATCTTCTGAACCGTTATCTAACGTAAACAGTTCCGGTTTGAAGTCGTGTTTCTTCCGTATATATTCGGCAAGCGCTTTCACACGATTGCCGGCCAGGACCGTATTGGACTTGTAGCTGCCTTCGGGCGACGCAAAACCTTTCAGGATAATGCCTTCAAGCGTGATGTTCTTATCGTTTACGACCGTACTGACCGTATTGTCGATCTTCGCCAGTTCCAGCGCATTGTTACGGAAATCCGGCAGGATCGCATATTTTCCCACCTGGAAGTCCAAATAAGCAGTCCCCACCTCGGCACGATGTTTTACCGTTTCCGCTTCCGGAGAGATATAAGCCAGGGTAGGCTGCACCTCATACCGCTTGTCGGGACGGGTCAGGACCTTGTCGGCCATCACGAGCGGAGCACCCTGTTCCTCTTTTCCACAACCGCACATGTTCGGGATCAGCACGAAGCGAGCGTCTTTCATCCACGGCTCAAACGGGATTACCGTCTTATAGTTGATGACGCTTTCGCTCTTTCCGGCCTGCACGACCAAAAAGCGGGGTTCATCCTGCAAGTTGTTCAAAGCGATCTCGCGGTCATACACTTTCTGACTGATCCGTCCGTTCAGCAGGATGGAAGGCAGCCCTTCCTTCTGCGAAGCCGATTCCAAGACCGGTGTCAGGGAGAGGTTCTCGCGAGATTTGATCCGGCTACCGTCGACCGTGATCACGGCGTCGATCACCAATTCGTTCCCTTTTTGTTTCAGTTCGTTACAAACCACTTTTACCGGGGCCTGAGCCAGGATAGCCGGCGAAACGACAGCCAGCAAAGCTGCTGCCATATATATTTTCATTGTTTTCTTCATCGCTCCGATTATTTAATAAAGTAAATAATAGAAAGAGCAGCCTTCGTCACTCCGAAATAGTCTTTCGTTTCGCTCTTCTGAACCGTACCGCACGATGCGCACGGATATTTATCATAGTCCAGATGTGCCCATCCGACACCGATCACAGCCTCCATGCTCCAACGGTTGCTCAGCAGCCATTGGTAACCATAGGACAGACCGGCTCCGTAGAGGTTGCCCTGATAACGATAATTCTCCATATTTTTACTCAGGAATTTGATCCCGCCGACATTATAATCGGCATAATGGGCATGCACTCCGAGAAAATGGCCGTTAAACTTCTCACATAACCAATAACGCGCTTCCGGCTGAACCATCCAATGTTTCCAACGCATGTCGTCGCCAAACTTCCATCCGTTGTAGTTACCGGACAAGTCCAGTGTCCACTTCTTGCTCAATCCCATTTCAACACCGAGGTTGATCGTTGCAGTCGCGTCGTACAGCAAGTTTGACTTTACCGCAAACTTCTGCCCATAGACATTCGTCATGCCGGCTAGAAGCAAAAAGAGGAAAAGTACTTTTTTCATACACTTCATTTTTAATTATCTTTCGTTTTTCTATCCCATGTTAAACAGCAAAGGGGATAATACAGTTTATCCCGACACAAAAATAGAATAAGTCTTTACCACGCGCGGTAGGTGCTCGTTTCAAGTTTCACGGGCAAAGCTACCAAGAACGGACCGCGTGATATAAATACCGACGAAAAAAGGACAAGACGATAGAAATACCGATTAACACACGGAAATATTATCATATCGATTCATTTCTCCGACTCCCTCTCGAAACGCGCCCATTTGAGTTTTTTATTGACGACCTCCGAAGTGCGGACATGCATGCCCTTTACGAAAATGGATTCGGCTCGGATTTCGTTGATGCGGTCTACACGACGGTATTTGGCGGAGATACCGAAAGTGCAAAAATCGTTCAGGCAGACATCGTAACCATCTTTCAACCGATCTATGATATAGTCTTCCATCAGCATCCACGAACGTGCCAGTTCCGAACGGAGGGAAGACGAACCGTGCGATATTTCTTCAAACATCCGCTCTTTGTTTATTGTGCCACGGCTGACTACTTTGGGATAAAAACCCGTTACTTTCTCGCTGTCCTCATTCAGGTTATCATAAATGGGGACAAATCTGTATTGTATACTCATACTATATTATTTTTATAAATGATTATCATGCTACACATCGACACCTTTCAACCCAACCACCTGATTATTTATCTATTATCAGGTGTCGATGTTGGTGTCGATACAGATGTCGATGTACTCACCCGACCGGTACATCGGCACCCGGTTCTTCTGTTTCCGGTATGACATAATAGTATTTCCGGTCTTTTTTCATCTTCTTCCGTACATTATATTTTTGCATTAATTGTCCGAACAACCTCAGCTTTGTTTCCGTAAGGTCTATTTTGCTCTGTTTGCTGATTGTCATCAATATTTCGGGTGCTGACAACGGCTCACAAACCTCCTCTTCCTCCGGAATACGGAAATAATGGAGGAACAACTCTTCCAGCAAAGGCCGCTTTTCGAACATCCGGTTATTCCGGTTCAAAAGCACCTCCTCTTCCGGGGTAAACCAATAGCGTTCACCTTCCCTCAAGGCACTGACCGCCTGGGCGTAGAGTTGAGGATAATCGATGGGTTCTATCCGGATCATCCCCTTCACCTCCACCCCGATAAAACGGCGGCTGCCGGTGGTATCGGTCAGCAAAGAGAACGTATTGGAGGTTGCGATAAACGAAGCGAACCGCCTCATCTCCTCCATGCTCTCGCCATAAGGCTTACGCAACGTCACTTTCGCCTTCTGAAGCAGGTTTTTCAAATAAGGCTGACGGGAAGCAGGTATCGAGTCGAACTCATCCAGGTTGATCAGCGCGAAACGGTTCAACGCCATCTCCGCATCCTTCCGGCTTCCCAAGTCGATCCCATCGACATAGTAAGACCGCAGTTCGGGTGGCAGAAGACTCTGGCAAAAAGAACTCTTACGGCAACCCTGCGGCCCGACCAACAGGGGTGACGTGCTATTGGCATGTTCCCTGTCCATCTGCAACCAGTGTGCCACCATACTGAGGAACCAAATATAAAAGAAATCCCTCCACTCCTTGTTTTCGCATGGCACACAATCGGCAAGGGCACGGATGCGGTCCTGCCCGTCCCAATGCGGCAGATCGAAAAGGAACTCCTCGATCGGCCAGTAATGGGAAACACGCCGGGAGTCCACGTAACGCTGCACGTCATATTCGATTGCCGATATCCCTTCCAACTGCGCCTCGAAACAGATGCTTTTAACCGCCTCGGCCGTCACCGGGCGATAGTCCGTAAACAGCGAATGTCGTTCGCGATACTCCTTGCATCCCTTCATCCGGTTGAACCTCAACTCATAACGCCTTGTCATAAACTCTTCCATCTGCATCGCCACCAGCATCCGCCGGGGCATACAGGGCCGTACGCTGCAATGTTTTTCTTTCCTGTAGACGTTCCCGAACGTCGCCCTCAACTCCATCTCCTGCTCCCTGCCGAACGGGTGTATCAGGGCAAAACGGACGGCATCTTCCTCCGGGATGGCGGATTGCCGGCATTTACGCGCCAGATGCACGATGAACTTTTTCCGTCCTTCATCGCCACCGTCTTCCGGCCCGACCTGCCGAAAGGTGTCGGTAAGGCTGGTTTCATAAAGGAGCGATATGCGTTTGTAGCGTTCATAGCCGGGCGCCATGCGCAACAGAGGGTCCGTCTCGGCATCGTGTGCCTCGCGTGTCGTCACAGGAGCAGGCATCTGCAAAGGTTGTTCCAGGCGGATCGGCAAGGCATCCGGATTATAATACAGGTCGGGATCATACGACACACGGCATCCTTGTTCCGGCGTCGGGCATCCTTCTTCTTTCCATTCGACGGGCAACTGGAGCTGTGCTTCGTAATAGCGTCCTGCACGAAGGCAGGCATGGGCGTGAAAAAGGCGCATATGCCTTTCCGTCTTTGGCAGCGAACCGTCCGACAAGGTAAAAGGAACCACGATTTTAACGCTCCGTCCGCTCGATCCTACAAACGAAGCGAGTGTCTGCGGAAATCCCGCTGCCCGGTCCCGTATGGCAGCCGCCTCCGCATAATCGATCAGGTTGCCGATACTGAGCAGCACCAATCCTGCATAGGTGGCCACACCGATCCTCTCATCATCCCGCTTCAGCGTAACGCCAAACAAAACTACAGGTATCTTTTCTGCTGCAAGGCTTTTTATCCCGGGAGTCAGATAAGGAATGTTCTGCCGCAAGGTGGTCACCGGCTTCCGGCTATTTTCCGTTTTCATGGCGTTCAAGACAATGCTTAGTTCAAGGTTACGGAAAGCCGCCAGGTCCCCGCGAAGTTGCGTTATTTTCATATTAGCATTAGTTTTTAAATTTCCTGCAAGGTAAGGTTTATATTTCGGATATTCTATGTTTTTCAATTATTTTATGCACAAACTAATACAAAACATACCGGAAACTAACTCGAACCATACCATAAACTAATCCGGGACATACAGGAAAGTTGGGATAGGTAGTACTATGTATAAGGTATAGGTAGTACTATGAATTGCTAATAGGTAGTACTACCTATCGGTGTTATGTCGTACTATCTATCGAGAGTATGTAATATGCTATGAATTAGTTTATGGCATGGTTTGAGTTAGTTTGTGGGGAGATTCGGGATAGTTTGCGGGGAGATAGAGGTTTAAACTGCTGAAAAACGGGGGGGATACCGATATTGGCACACCTCCATCAAAATTCAAGGGCTATGCCGAAACAGCCTTGTCTCCACACGCTTGGCGCGGGAACAAAGCTGTTTCGGCATAGCCCTTGAAAGACTAATAATCGCTTTGGTAATTAATTGAAGCCGAAATTGATCTCGCCTCCAGACTGAATATTTTCTATCACTATATTTAAAGAGCCTGTAGCCGGAACACTCTGTATCAATGCAGATGCTTCATACATATTGCCGACTTGAAAACCGCCTTCGGGTTTCAGGGTTACGCTGCCGGAGGAATACGCTTTAGGTTCACCTTCAAGTACAGGCTCACCTGTAATCTCCTCATCTACTGCTGTCCAAGCATCTTGATTACAGAGCAATACGCCTGTAGCAGCATTTCCCCATCCACTTCCTCCAGCAAATGTCAAAACTTCACCATCCTCGACGTCACCCTTATTAATTTTCTTAACTAACGCAAGGTCTTTATCATTCACAAACATCGCATTATCTAATGTTCCCATTTGCGAAACCGAATACTCAGCCTTCTGAAGCTCACCTGACAAACTTATTGTCAAATCATCTTTGGTATATGTATAAAATTTAAACAAATAAGTTGTACTGATCTCATCTGCCAACGGATTAAACACACTACTACCAAGTTGTTGGTCAACTACTACAGATAAAGGGTCCAATTCACTTTTGATACGTATATTATCTACTGTCAGCTTTATGTTATCCAATAAATAACCACTATACGTAGTCTGCTTAGTAACCTTCAATGCGTTATCAACCCTAATAGCTTTTACTTTTGAGCCACCAGAAATTGTTACAGGATGTCCAAAATAAGTATAAAGATAGTTGTCATTGCCATCTTTTCGTTGCAAGTTGCTATTAATTACATCCTCGTTACGTATATGCGACCCTGTCAATTTATCAATTTCTGCATTAGTAAGTACTCCATTTGCATTAGGGAAAACCTCATACACATATTCTCCACCTTTCAATTGTCTCGGAATATCCACCCGCACTTTCAGTTCCACCCGTGCAGCCAACTGTGTTAACGGGATCTGGATTGGAGAAGCGACAGTCGTCAAGTTAAATGTTGCGGATTTGTTACCGACTTTCACCAACTGGTCAGCTTTCTCTGCAAATGCAGTTTGATATGAATCGCCACCTTCAATAATCTCCTTCAATGCATCCAGAGATTGACAAGATTTATAAGCTTCATTAGCCTCTGTCGTATTGGCTACGACCCAAAAGTCATAAGTACCATAATCCAAACCGGTTAAAGTGATTGTATATCCTTTTTTATACATCTGGCTACCTCCATTTGGAGCGGGGGTATCTACATATTCATTCTCAGTTTCCGATAAAGCATCGCCAGAAAAATACTGAGACGTAATATATTTTTCATTTTCACCGAACACGAATATCCAGCAATCCTCTACATTCAATTCTTCCTCTGTCGCATACACATATCCTTCGTTTGTTGCAGCAGCTTTTGTGATGACGGAAGAGGGAGATAGTTCGATGACGAGATCGCCTTTGCCGGAAACGCCCGGCTCGTCTATTATTTTTTCTTCAGTACATGCTGCAAAGATGAACAATGCAGATATAGCTGTCAGGAATATATTTTTCGTTTTCATAATTGTGTGTATTTTACCTGTCGATACTTTCATTTTTATACTCTCCTATTTAATCACAATACAATTTCCGGGATGGAATTATGAACCCAGTCTCTCGTATAGAATTCGATTGTGGAATCTCCCCAGTCCGGAGTGATCGTCCAACGCACTTTTATGTCGTAAAGGTAGCCGCCTTTGATACCGTTATGATCGACTTCCTTCGTTATACCAGCCGGATTGATCGGGTATGTTTTCTCAAATGTTCTGCCGTCAACTGTGAACTTCACATACAAGGCTGTATTCATTTCAGAATCTTGTCTATATTGGTTAGCATAGCCATAGGCTGTTCCCATGTCAGTCCATCTCGTTCCAATTCGGTTACTACGGTTCAAAAAAGCGCCATCTTTAACATTGACACTCGCATCCCCTTCAACAATCTTGCCATTTTGTTGCAAGTTCACGAATTTAGCTTCATCAAAAACAACAGTCGGATCCCCTTCAAAACCTTTAAGTGTCACATCAAACTGAGAGAAGTCAAGTCGTGCAGCCACATGGGATACCTTCACAAGAATGGTCGTAGAATTATTTTCCGCAACAGACGGAGATGGATAAGAATTAGTTATATCTTTTCCAAAAACAATGCGCGTAGAACCATATTTGATTAGTTGATCCGCAGAAAGACATCCGGATATTTGTTGATTCAAAGCACTTTGTGCATCTCCAATATTGATATTTTTCAAAAATTGATTACCATTTATAACAACATGGGCCTCCAATGTACGATTAGTTTTGTACTTCGTCACAAACTTCAGATCCTTCAAAGTGATAGAACCATCACTATTAGAACTTACCTGATTCCTATTTTGGGGGATTAAAATACCTATTACCTTTCCATCTTCCAATAAGAATACAGATACTTCAGATATCTTTTTTTCGTCATTGTTCTCATCACCTGTTGCAGGTCTGTCTTCACCGGGAACAACAGTTGTTGAAGCTTTTGTAGCCATTTCATTAAAAGCGACACCGAAGTCCAATACTGTATAAGCTTCCGTGGCTTCTTCAATACCCTTCTCTACATCATTCATGATAGCATCATCTTCCATGGAGCAGGAAAAACCGGCAAGAACCAATATTGCTGCGAAAAATATATTCTTAATTTTCATAATCCTATGTATTTTCTCATTTGACTTACGGTGCAAATGTACAGGGAATGCCGACAGGAGGCGATAGGCGAAACTTTCAAGATTAAGTGGTAAAAATACCAAAAGGCAAATTGAGAGGTACACCCTTTAATTGCGATAGAAACGATAAGCTTCTTTTAATAGACAAAAAATAAGGGGGCGTTTTGAAACGTCCCCTTTGGTTATTGTGAATCAATGATTTTATTAATTCGTATCATCTTCTGTTTGCTCGACCACATTCCACGGTGCCACTTCTATACTGAAATTGATACAAGCATTTTCCAAGATTTCATCCGGATTCGGGCTACCTTCACCGGTGATAGTTGCCGAGACCTTGAAAAACTTGTTGCTTGCAACATTACCGGCATCACCAACCAACTTCAAAGGGATATGGAAGTATCTTGTTCCTTTACTTTGATTCCCATCATAATAGTTGCCGGCAATAATCAAACGGGTCTGGTAAGCGCCACCCTCTTCTTTCGAATAAGACCCATCACCATTAGCAGTGAATGGAATACCCATAATGCTTTCCGGGCTATTTGCATTGATATATTTGTCAAAATCCCATCCTGTCAAAGCGTTTCCAGCCGTAGTCAATGACCTGTCGGAATATGTAGCCACCAATGCTTCATCTACAGTACTATTCAATGCAATCAAAAACTGATGTTCATCAAACGATTCAGGGGCTCCTCTGTAGAAACCGGCTCCCGTATTTTCTTCGCCCATAACCGATGCGTTAGCACGGACATTGGCCAAGAACACAGACGTAACATCAAATCTTATCGTTTTACCATCAGATTCCAATGCGCTGAAGTCAGCCTTCAAAGAAACCAATTGCACACGCGCGATGGAGCGAGTCATTATTACTTTAGTCGCACCTGCTGCTGGAATACTTCCTGTATGGTCGTCCTTTGCTGTTACTTTTTCCGGTGTACAAGAAGAAGCACCATTATACCAGTTTATGAAATGTTCCGTGTCGGAAGAAGGCTTTAAACCTCCAACAGTCAACTCTGGACTGTGCATTGGCAAATAAGATTTTCCTACTCCTACAGCATTTAATGATCTGATGTCTTTCGTTGTCTTTCCCTCCAAATCCACTAACTTGGTAACATCATTATAATGCTCCGTATTGGCCAACAAAACAACTTTAAAGGTTGTAGAAGAATTTCCCCCTTCTGTAGTCGGTTTTGCCACTTTCACATGGATAGCCTTGATTGAGGTGATGGACTGATTTTCGCCTTCTCCAGTAACATTATAGTCCTCACCTACCATACCGGAACCATTCAAACTGACATGCTTACTGATCACATACTTTCCGGCTTCGTCAAAGACATAAGCCGTCAAAGACTGGATCTTGGCTTCTTTGCCGTTGCCGGCATCATCGTCACCTTCGGTCGATGCCTTCGTCATGACATCGGTTGTGGAGGCGAAAGAGAGATAAGCGTCTACCTCCTGCGGGCCGGATATTCCGTCATCGTCTTTTGAGCAGGATGCCATTGTGCAAACTGCCAAAGAGGCTAAAAATAAATTTCTTAATTTCATAATTATAATACGTTTAATTTGTTCTATTTTAAATATTTACCCTATGTGTTGCCATCATCAGATTTCAACATCCTGGCTCACTTGTCCCCAATTGACCACTTCGACTTGTACATCCAGGTCTCCGGTAGTCGGCCGTGGCGGAATCGGTATATTGGGATCTTTTTCGTGGTCGCCATCGAAGCTGGTATCTCCGAAGGTGACATTCAGGCGATATACATAGTTGCGTTTAACGTAGTTGTGATTATATCCTCTGTCCAGACCGTTCCGATTGATTACGGCGGTGAATATTTTTGTTTCCGCCTCATACGTGTCCGTTTCAAGCAAAGTTGCTCTGACCTGTATTTCTGTCGGGGCTTCAGAGCCATCGTTTTCCATCACGTAATGCACATAAGGTGTGTCGTTTATCGGAGAACCGTTGGCGATATCGCGATTCAATGCTGTCGCATCGCTGTTGCCGAGGTGTCCGGTTGCCATCACCACTCCCCAATAATCACGGCTGAAAAAACGTGAAGCCGTGCTCTGGTTCAATATCGTGACTTCTTCCACTCTCACCGTACGATTGCGCAGAAGTGTTTTTGTAAAATCGGTCTTGACATTGACCAAGTCGAGACGGGCGGCAAGACGAGTGATTTCGACTGGTTCGGCGATACCGTTGATATTTTCACTGCCCATCGATGCGTATCCCAGATAGTTGTCTCCCTTGACAAGAGGCGCTTGGGTCGTAATGACCGGACTGCTCATGACCAGATTGCTCTGAGACTGGTCGGCAAGTTGTGCCAGCTTGGATTCGAAATCGGAATAGCTCGTAACACCGGCAAGCGAATTTTCCGGCGTATTGGAAACGATCACGATCTGCGCCCGCATGGTCATAGCAGGCACGTTCAGGATAGAGGCCTCGCCTTCCGAGTTGGTTGCCTGCCAGCCATAGCCAATCAGTTGTGCACCGCTTTCGTCGAAAACGAGCACCGAAAGGTTATTTACTTTGGCCTCTCCGGCCAACTCATTCTCATCATTCGGGTGAACCCCTTTCGTTACGGCCGACCCCACCGCCTTGACCGCAATGCTCAACGAAGCATCCGCATCCTTCCCCTTAAATGATTCTTCATCCTTGGAGCAAGCAGTACAGCATAGGAGTACTGCCAGGGTCGAGAGGAATATGTTTGATAGTTTCATAATCATAATGTTTATTAATTAAAGAGGTCTTGCCACACAACGAATATATCCTTCACCATTGCCAGAAACAATCTGCTTAGTCGTAACATCATACAATCCATCCATCGTCCAATATTTTGCTTCTTTCAACGGATTTGCTTTCTCCAACTCAATAATTTTATCTATTTCTGCTTTTGTCGGCAAGAAAGATTTTAAATAATTACCAATACTTGTCGCTGCATATGGGTTTTGATAATCACCTGTTCCCATACAAATTCGCTGCGCTCTAATTTTATCCGTAGTCCTACTAAAATATTCATTACGAGAACCATCCGAATATCCACCTTCAACTTCTTTAGGATGTAAATATGCACCATCAACACGACGGGCATAAACGGTTGATTTATCGGATGGACTATAAGTATTTGTTAACAACAACAAAGGAAGTTCCTTTACCATCAATACTGATGTTTTTGTTTCCTCATTGGTTATAAAAGTCATCTTATACTCACGCGTATTATAAATATCCCCTTTCGCAACTTCATCTCTCCTATTTAAATTATCTGCAGAAGAAAAACTTCCCTGATTATAATTACGCCCTTCACCAAGAATACCGACATCATTCGGTGCAATAGCAAACTCAGTCAACGAATTTGCAGTAATTTTAAAATTGCCAAAATCAGCTGCAGAAGAACCACTCCAATATCCATTTTGATTAAAGTACATATTCATATCAGCCGACGAAACACCAGTAGTTGTCAACGTAATGCTCCCTGATGTTCCATTAGACACATAAAAAGGGACATAACCAAGACTCTGCGGATAACCGTCAATCACTAAATCTCCTTCCGGCAGGAAAGTCGCTTCATCTAATTTTGCATGTACGCGCCACTCATGTTTCAGCTCGCCATATCCGGCTTCTTGGCTGAAATCCAATGTCACTATATAACTTTTATTTCTACAGATATTAAAGTCTGAAGTAATATCTTCACCCAAAAAGAAACGATAATTAATATCACCGGCATCAACTGTTGTTGAAGAAGAAGTCTGGCTTTTCACAATAGAATACTTACCCTTTACTTCAATGTAAGTACAAGCCAGATCATCCCATTTCTTAAACCAAGTATCATAATCTACCACATCTGCATTTTCAGGCACGTCTATACCCGGACTTTTATAAGCGGCTCCTTTTTCATTGGGATAAACACCTTGTTTATTTTCATACATATGAAAATAAGAACCTTTATCACTTTGAACCTCGTCAATATCAAACTCAATATCAGCAGCAACTGTTTGCTTCGGTGTCAACTTATTGTCACCTTCACCAGAAAATGGCATAAGGGTATAGACACTTGGCAACTTACGGACTTTTACACTATGTATATTTAGATAAACCTTATCCATATCCGGCAAATTTTTCGTAATTCTGAATGTCACCTTTGAATAAGGTGGTACGACCCGTGCACAATAAGAAGCGCCATCCGTTGTTACATTGACACCTGTATTTATTCCTTCTTCGTACATTTCGCTACTCTTAGACGCATCTGTTCCCTCTGCAACAAATCCTAACATCATCTCCTTACCTGTCGGTCCCTGACTTGCTTGAAATTGTGCGGTCAACAAATCCGCTTCAGTGGCATATTCGGCCGCTACACTTTGGGAGCCGGTATTCGTCAATACATATATCTTATGTCGACCTGTTTTTGTTGAAAATTCCACTGTCCGTTGGTCAGCCTCATCATTCCATTTTCCCCAATAAGCAACAGTTCCATTCCCCCCTGCCTCGTTATACACAAGTACCGCCAAATCATCTATTTGTCCGAATGTTTCACCATTATCTAAGGCTTTAGTTTCAACTACCGTAACATCAGGTGCTCCGATATTCAGTTTCAAGGTCACCGGCAGACCTTCGGGGACATCCGGACCGTTGTTGCCTTTATCGAAATCTTCGTTGGTACACGAAGCAACTGTCAGCACACACCAAAGGAGGGCTGACAGCTTTATTATATTTTTATGTAACATACTCATTCGTCTTTATATATTAGCATTCGTTTCTTATTACCATTCAATATCATCATCGACAACACCCCAAGGAGTCACTTTGATCCTTGCGCCTAAGAAGGCGCCGTCTTCGCCCCATGCGAATAGTACCAATGTACGCTGGAACGGATGGATTTCGATCGGGCCTGTCGTACCGTCGTCGAAAGTTCCTTCCTTCACTTCGTAACGGTCGTTACCGACCTGTATGCTTCCGGTCATATTCTGACCTAAATAGAGCGCCTGCGGTCCTGTCGTTTCCCATTCGGAGTCTTTCCAGTCGGCTTCGGGGTTATAGTAGACGCTGTCGCCGGTCAACTCGCCCTTATAGTCGATCGTGTTCAAGGTGCGGTCCATATAAAAATCGCATTCATCGGTCGCACGCAGCCCTCTTGCCGTCAGGGCATATTGAAGGTTAAGCGTTCTCATCTCGACCGTTCCGGTTTTGGGTTCGAGCACGATTTCCTGGTTTCCGCCAGCCACACCGTTCCCGCGTACTGTCACATCGATATCGCCGAAAAAGATGCTGTCGGGAGATTGTGCGATCTCGCCTTCGCTCTTCAGAGAAACGGCAAAGTCTTCGGCCTTGGTGGCCTCGTTCACGTCCTGATGTCCTTTGAGGTTTCCCCATGCGATCAGGTGCAGTTTCGAACTTTCAGGATAGTTCAACTCAATGGTTTCTTTGCCTCTGATAAAGGCATCGTTGAGATCGCGCGTATCAAGCAGCTTCGAGTTGTTATCGTAGATAAAGAGCTTGGCTTCCGAAACAACGCTCAAAGCCGTGATATCATCACCTTTGTGGTTCACGACCTTTAGTGTCAGCTTATAGCACTCGTCCAAGTCTTCCTTGATACAGCCGGTGGCAAAGACCGTAACTGCGACAAGTGCCAGAAATAAAACCTTTTTTGTCAATATTGATTTCATAACGTTTTGTTTTTTTATTCCCATTCATTTTACCCTATTAATCCAAATCTTCATTTTGCTCGATCACATCCCAGTCAGCCACCATAACAGCCACATCCATACAAGCCTCGCTTGCCGGATCATAGGGCCGGTCGGAACCACTGCTATTAATGGTGAGGGAGATGTTGTAACGGTAGTTGCGTTTGACGTAAGAGTGGTCAGGTGTACCACCTTCAGCATTTGTCATCGTCCCCATTGCATTGACAGGGATCGTATAAAAACGGTTCTCTTCTACTCTGCCGTTATCATCTGTATAAGTGCCCTTCAACACTAACAAAGTACGTTGTCCGGGCTTGACGGCATCAACCATATTTTCATATACGATAAATGATTTGCCACAAGCGAGTTGGCCTGTTTCTGGTTTCCAAGGAGAGGAAGAGGTCACTTTCCGTTTATTAGCGTTAAAGCCTAACAAATCAGCTTTCAATAAACCATCCTCAATCGTCTTGTATTCACCATTCCAATATTCATTTTCATATTGGCCGTACCACCATAAGAAATTACCTTCCGGTGCTCCTTTGCTCTCCACCATCCCCCATTCTTCAGTGGAATTGGCCGCCATCAAAGAATAGCCTTTCACATTTGCCATAAAGACAGAGTCAATGACGAAAGAAGCTTTTCCATTATCAGATTTCACAGAAACTGATTTCAAGTTGATTTGGGCAATGTGGCGTGTCAGTTTAATATTATTTCCGTCCTTTGATACATTCGGCATATGACCGGAGAAATCTTTTATTTCACCAAAAATATTATGCTTTCCCTCATCTAACGTAGCCTCGATTAACCGACTGCTCATAGAGTATCCGTTATTTTCATTCTCATTATCTAATGCCATCTGATATACTAATGCTTCCTTTAATGTGCCAAATTGTTTTTCCCGCGTTCCAACATTTGCTAATACAAGAATTTTGACAGCACCGCTTTGTACATCCAAATCCTCCACTCTATTGGTTGCAACCACTTTATCAATTTGCAAGTTTCCATCAGCATAAAAAACCATCACATGCAAACTATTAATAGCATCTTCCTGATCAATATTTTCCCCCTCTCCTTCACCGGCTTTAGTCAAGCTTTTCCCATCTGCAACAGCAGCCAAAGACAAAGTTGCATCCGGAGTAAAAACCTCCACCTCCGGGACGTTCTCGTCTGATGAACACGCAAATGTCATCCCTACCACTATACTCAAAAGAAAATAACTCTTCAATTTCATAAATATGTATATTTTATTAATTTCTATTTATCCCTTATTTTGATTTATACAATACAAAAGTATTTAGCTTTGCGTGTTTTAAGAATAGGTGTCACTCTCTTTATTAATAGATAAACCTATCACACAGGCGTTTTGATAGGTTTGCATAGGTTTGTGCAACAGATGCCATAAATACCTCCTTTCTATAAACTAAAAATCCCCAGCCTTTAAGGACCGGGGATTTTCTATATTTATAAATGATGATTAGATTTCAACATCTTGACTAACATACCCGAAAGGAACAACCACGCACTGTACATCCAGCGTTGTAGGATCGCCACCACCACCAGGAGTCTGATAGCCCGGTCCTGTAACTGTCAAAGTCAAATCATACTGCAAGTTACGATACAAACCATTGTATTTGCCATCATTTCCTGTTACTCCACGCAGAGTCAAAAGCTCAGAAGCGACATTGCTTTCACCAGCTGACACTTGGAAATTTTCACCTAAAGCGATTGTGTAATAACGATCGCTCTCTGTTTTACGATCAGTATCATTGATTTTATAAGAGAAGTCACCTTTCACAACCAACAGTGTTCTATTGGTTAAATTTGTATTTTCATACACATAAAAACTGTTTACTGTCTCATAAGCATTTGAAGTTGTAACTGTACCAGTGATAGTTGTTTTAATCCAAGACGGAGTCCCATCTGGGACAGTAGGATTATCAACAAGCGTATACTTGTCATCCTTGTTAAGCCAATCAGTCGTATGCTCATAAGCACTATACCATTCATTTTCTACATTTGTAGATCCATATTCTTTCCAGTCCTCACCCATCAAATTAGTTTTCTTATGTCCCTGAAGAATAAAGATTTCTTTAAGATCCAACTGAGGATCTGAATATTTAGGCTTATTTTCATCAGTTGTCACTTTCGCAGAAATTTTATTCAACACAACTTTAGCCACGTTACGATACAATTTCACCGGTTTTTTCAAATCATTGTCAGACAAGCCTTCTACATTTACATAACCAGTAGGCACAGTTGTGAAACCAAATACATTCTTCTTTTCAGCAGCAACAACCACACCAGTATAGATTTTACTGTTCATTGTAAGAGCTTCACCAACTTCCAATTCAGAATCAAACGTTTTATTTAAAGCAGTAAAAACCTCCTCTTTTGTTTCTCCTATCAAATTTGTTGGTACTGTATAATTGGCAATCAAAGCCACCTCTTTAACACCAGCAGTCAATTCAGCATGAGCAACGGCATCACTTCCCCCTTCCACAGCAGGTGTATTTACTTTAGTTCCGACAACTTCCAGTTTGCTATCTGCATTAAAAACCAACATGGATAAAGACGTAATATCACCAGATGCTTTTGTATCAGCTGCTTTGTCAAACTTCACGGTCAAACTTGTCCCACCCTGCGCATCAGGATTACCGTTATCCGGAGTCGGCACATCATCATTCGAACACGAAGCGAACGCACATGCAATCATTGTTGCATACATTAAATTTCTTAGTTTCATATTTTTCAAAATTAAAAAGTTAATAAATTCGTTTATATAATGATCTTTATTTTTCTTACCCTATAGCTTGCTGAGTTGTTCGGAACGATTGTTGTGTTTTATGTTGTCCTATACTTCCCATCGGCTAACTATCTTTACTATATTTATTGATACCATCTATAATATTATCTTTATCTGTCTCATCGTTTCGGGTTATCGTCTTTCGACATTGCAAAGGTGGGAGAAAAAGTAAAGACGCATTAGGGGCGTGACTCTCAAATATAATCGGTAAAACTCTAAGTGACTATTTTGATTTATTTGCACCTATTTTTGAGATATTTTCAGTTTTTATGGTGCTTACATCTTATTATAGAACAAGAATAAGAGAGGAATATAGTACGACTAATTGTCCGGAAGGACGGAATGTCCAGCCTTAAGCTGGAATTCCGTATTGTGAAGGTGTAACTCCGTATTGCTCGGTAAAACGTTTACGGAATGTAGCCGTATCGTTAAATCCCACCATTTCGGCGACTTCCTGTACGGAGTATTGCTGGCTGGCAAGCAGTTCGGCGGCTTTTTTCAGCCTTATGTTGCGTGTCAGTTCAAGGATACTCAGATCTGAGTATTGTTTAATTTTCCTATACAAGGTTGGCAGACTCATATTCAATGAGTCTGCCAGCACTTTTGCCTCAAAAGTAGAGTCATCGAGGTGTTTCTCTATGTTTTTGACAACGGCATCCATGAACGGGTTGGTCGACAGCGTGTTTTCTTCATTGTGCGAAGCAGCAGAAGAATTAGAGAAGTAACGTTTCATATCGTCGCGCTTCTTCATCAGGCTGTTGATCTTGCTCCGCAGGATTTCCACGTCGAAAGGTTTCGTGATGTAATCGTCAGCACCCGCTTCGATACCGGTAATCACATCTTCGCTCTCGACTTTGGCTGTCAACATCACGACAGGCGTCTGCGCCATCTTGGGATCGTTCTTGATCTCACGGCAGGTCTCGTAGCCGTCTTTCACCGGCATCATGACATCACAAAGGATCAGGTCCGGCTCTTCTTTCAAAGCGACGTTTATCCCATCCTGGCCATTGCGGGCTTCCAATATCTGGTATTCCTTATTAAAGACATGCTTCAGGAACCAACGTATCTGGTCGCTGTCGTCGATCACAAGGAGTTTCTTTCCGGTTTCCTTCTTTTGCGGAATCACATGGATCAGTTCGGCGATCTCTTCTTTCTGGCGGGCATTCAGTTTGACCAGGTCGGATTCGGGTTCCACAAACTCGACACGACGGTCCAACAGATGCTGCTTGCCAAGCGGGATCATGATTATGTAGGAAGTGCCGTTCTTGTCCGACTCGCTTCGGTACATACCGCCTATCGCATCAGCCATCTCCATGATCTGCTTCAAGCCGCGGCGTGTACTTTCGTCTTCATCTAACCCCTCGTCTGTCACAACCAGTGTGCTGTAGGCTTTTCCGTTTTCATTTACAACAGATATATCGAGTGTCACTTTCCCATAAACAAACGTATTTTTGAAGGCATTCGACAGTAACATACGCAGAGCGAACTCCATCTTGCGGCGGTCCATCCAGACCCAAAGGGCGGGCGTCTGCGTGTTGATACGGAAATCGATGTTGTTCATGGCTACCCAATCAACAAAGATATCGCAGATCTGGCGGGCAATCTCGACCATATCGTAACGGGCGATGCGCAAATAATTGGCGACATCGTTCGAACGGTGCGTACCGATCAACTGGTCCGCCAAGTCCTGCATGGCAAGTGTATTACGATAAGCGGAAAGCAACTGGGTAGACATATCTTTCTCCGGATCGTCGTTCTGCACCACCAAGGCAAGAGAACCCAACACTAAGGAAAGCGGGGTGCGCATTTCGTGGATCGTCTCGATAAAGAAGTTGTCGTTGATGCTTTCAGCGTCTTTCAGGCGTTTTTCCGCTTCGGCAAGCTTGTCGGCAGCCTCACGCTGGATCATGTCGTTTTCCTTAATCTTGGTTACGATGAGCTGCTCCAACTCTTTCTTGTTATTGTTTAATGTAGAGATCACCAACTCCAGTTCGTTATTCTTCCGGACCAAATCACTATTGGCTTTCGCCAAATCGTCATTCTGCTCCCGTAAAACCCGGTATCTTTCTTCCTGTTGCTCGATTTGCCCTTCCAACGACTTATTCCGAGAATCAAGTTCTTCATTGCGGGTATTCACTTCTTCGTTTCGGGAGCTGATTTCTTTATTCAAACTTTCAAGTGCGGCGTTTTCCTTGATGATCCGATCCGAGCGATCATTCATATTGGAATGTAATTTTCTCACATAAAGAAACAGGGGGACAAATAAAAGCAGTAGAGCAACCACCACAATCAATGTCTCACTTCCGAATAGTTGTCCGTTTTCATTGGCAGCCAAGATTAATGAAGTACTGAAAAAAACACCTGTCAATACTCCACTCACCCTCTTGAACAGAGATTTTTTCTTCATATTTATATGCATTTATTATATATCCTTCTATAAATCAAAACTCATCGTCAGCATTGCACGACAAAGATGGCAAAAATATTTTTCTTACGAGATATTTAACACCAACTATTTTTCAAAAAATATCATGATAATCATATATTTTTAAACATACAAAATCGTTACAAAAACATGACAGCATCCAAATTTCATCCGATAGACGCAATTAAAAATAGGGCATCAAAAAACTCTTCCCCATCAGAACATGACACGAATACCTACACATTGACACGTTTAACATCTTTTACGCACGTATTATTGTAGAACAGAAAAAGACATTTTATTTTTGTACAAAAATAATGGACAGAGATTCAGACGAGGCTTATCGGTTCCAAATTAAGGTATTATAGAATGCAGCTTGTTTCATAGCAAACAATCATTACAATACTCATAGTATCGGAAACTTTTCAAAACAAGCTTCTCTAAATGAGTTGTCCATCAATAAAATATTTCATTTGATTTATTTTACCCTCAATTTTTTATATGCATAGGCGTACATCCGGATTGTTCCGCGTGTGCGCCACTTTTTTTGCCTGTTTTATGCACGTACATATTTTATACACGACATAGAAGGGGCATTATATTATGAATATTCAGAAAACCTATCAACATAGGCAATCACCAACTTCAAGGGAGAACCAATAGTTTCACCTATCTCAGCTGATACATTTACCAGCGAAATGGTAAATCTAAAAACAAAATCCGAGTCATGACAGAATCAACCACATTCATGACACTTTTACCTGCCTCTAGAAAAGTGGTAGACCTTTCAATAACGAATGATAATTAATACCTTTACCATGCAAAAATGAGACAAACAACCCTCATAAAGAGATATTCTCCAACCATTTTGATTCGTTTAACATATTTTACATACAGAATTATTGTATTATTCGAAAACCAATGATACATTTGCACTATCGAAAAAAAAGAACCGAAGGTTTTGATGAGGGTCTTAACCTTACAAATGTTCTTTCGGAGTATAGGGTTTTAATTAGCATATAAAAAAATTAGGGTCATGAAAAAGGGTAAAATTTTCACAAATTGTTTGTTTTCTATTTGGACATTGTCCGTTATTCTATCTTTCGCAAGTTGCTCTTCCGATGGTGATTCCATTTCAATCATAGATGAAAGAGTTCCACTGGAAACAGAAGCACCTTTTTCCGTAATCTTGAAAGCATACTCCGAGAATTCGGACATCACTGCCAAAGGGGACGTAAAAAGCACTACACTGTATGTTTTCGATGAAAATAACGATTTCTACAAACAAATCACAGTGGACAATGATTATCTTTTATAGGTTAAGCCGGTCGAAATAAACTGTCCGGGATCCGACAAGATCACCGTCATCGCTTGGGCAGGCCTTTCAAGCAATAGCGAAGAAATCAGCAATATGAACCAGGCAAACGTCATCTCAGACCTGCAAGTGAGCCTAAAACACAATAATGGCGTTGCAAACAATCTGCCGGGAGACTTGTTTTATGGACAAATCGTTCTACATCGTTCTTCTACAAAAGCAACTTCGCAGGAATTAAAGATCGAACGCAAGGTGTCTTCCATGTCGATCTTGACAAAAGGTGCTTTAAAGGTATTTGACTCCAAAGAAAGCAATTATTATTACAAAATCAAAAGAACTAAAAGCTCATTCAACTGCAATGGTGAATTGACAGGCAATGATATCGGATATATTATTCCAGCTACTTTAAATGATAATGGCAACCTAACCACAGGTACATTCTCCATTTTACCGGCTGATAATATGACTATAGAGCTTTACAGAGATGACGTTTTAGTTCTTTCTTCCGAAAATGTCAAAAATTCAGAAAACGTGGCTGCAAACGAAGGAGAACAAACAAGTATCATTTTTGACCTTTCCCGCAACAATATCAATATTAGCATTTCAGAATGGGGTACTGTTATTCAGTATGTTACAGTCGGATAATTCGACCCTCAATTTTTTATATGCAATAGGTGCACATTCGGATTATTCCGAGTGTGCACCACTTTTTATAAATATGCGATCCTCCGTGATAGGAATACCAGCCAATATGATACAAATACAATCGTTAATAAATATTTCATCTGATTACAAGCATTTTACATTATCACGAATGATATGGGTACAATGCCCGTATGATATTTTTGCCACGCATATAAACACTATTGATAGCGTAACTTTGTAGCAAGAAATAACACAATACAATTTGTGAAATTTTACCCTATACTCTGTTTGCACGAATCCCTTAATTCTGCAAGCAAACCTAATTAATATAACCGTGAGGTTACATAATTATCATAAAAGTCCAGGCTCTCTGCTTCTTTTTGACAAGAACAGAAAACCTGGACTTTTTTCTCGTTTTTGATTACTAAATAAAACGGAAAAAGACTTCGTAAATGTTTAGTTTACGAAGTCTTTTTCCGTGTAGCGAGACCCGGGATTGAACCGGGGACCTCATGATTATGAATCATGCGCTCTAACCAGCTGAGCTATCTCGCCATCAAATGTCACCATTTCCTTGATTGACGCTGCAAAAGTAGAGCTTATTTTTATATTGTGCAACACTTTCATGAAAAAAAATTCAATTATTTTGAAAGCTTCCTGTTAAGATCTTAATTCAGAGTTGTTTTTTTGGCGAACAGATTTGGCAAATATCAATTCTTTTATTATCTTGCTGCGCAATAAACACGATGAAAGATGAAAAAAGAGAAATTTCATATCGAATACATTTTCGATAAAGTTTCACGACGAAGCTTATGGAATCACCTCACAACTCCTCCAGGACTATCCGCCTGGTTCGCCGATGATGTTATTATCAATGGTAACATATATGTTTTTAAATGGAACAAAGCCGAACAGGAAGCGGAAGTGCTGTCTATAAAACCGGAAATGAGCATCCGTTACCGTTGGATGGATGAAGAGGATGAAAATGCCTATTTCGAATTCCAGATCCACAGCCATGAATTAACAGGATCGACTTCTTTACAAATAACGGATTTTGCCGAACAAGATGAAAAAAAGGATTCTATCGATTTATGGGACACGCAAGTAGAAGAACTGAAACGTACACTCGGTATTTAGCTTGTTTTAGTGATTTCTGTTAGCGATCATATCGTTTTTTCACTACTTTTGCGCCGTCAACCGGATAAGCAATGTTGAAAATAAAACGATTATATACATTTATGCTGCAGACTTTCCTGCCGTTGTTCTTGATGACCTTCGGCATCTGTCTGTTTATTGTGCTTATGCAGTTCCTGTGGAGGTACATTGACGACATGGTCGGGAAAGGTTTGGGGATTCCTGTTTTGGCGGAAATGTTTATGTATGCCGCCCTATTTCTCGTACCGATGGCACTACCACTGGCTATTTTGCTTGCCTCGCTTATGACTTTCGGGAATCTTGGCGAACGATTGGAATTACTGGCTATGAAATCAGCGGGTGTCTCCCTTGTCCATATCATGCGCCCGCTAATCATCACCATCAGTATTATAAGTATCGGGGCTTTCTTCTTCCAGAACTATGCCATGCCTGTGGTACAAGTCAAACTTTACACGCTACTTTGGTCTATGCGGCAGAAATCGCCGGAGCTAGATATTCCTGAAGGGGTTTTTTACAGCGAAATCACTGGATTTAATGTATATGTGAAGCATAAGGATACTGAAACGGGGCTCCTTCGCGATATGATGATCTATGATTATTCTGAAGGATTCAACAAAGTAAGCGTGATGGTCGCAGATTCGGGACGCCTGAAGACATCGGCAGACAAAATGTTCTTAGTCCTTTCCCTATTTAATGGAGAATCCTTTAGAAGCCTGGACAAGCAACCGAGTACCGCAGGTACAAAAAGCTCCGTTCCTTACCAAAGGGAGACATTCAAAAGCCGGGATATCCTAATCGAATTTGATGCCAACTTTTCACGGACGGACGAATCATTCATGCAAAACCAGTTTATGGGTAAAAACATGCATGATTTACAAATCTTCATCGATTCTGTTTCCGTACGCTTAGACAGCATACAAAACGTCAACGCCAAAAATGTTTACGAAACCTCATACAAAAAGACACTAAAGAAGCCGCAAGACATAAAGCAGAATAACGTAAAGGATGATTCGAATAGTGAAAAATCAGATACAAAAACGACACTAGAGACGCCCAAAACGGACGAGCCGGTAATTGTCATGAACTTTGACAGTCTCTATCAGGCAGAAAATCCCGGAAAGAAGGCAACTATCCTGACACGTGCGAAATCGAGCATAGAAAATATGAAGGCTGATTACTTCTTCAAAGCAGCCACTATCGGAGACGAAGCTTACAGGGTACGCCGCCACTTGACGGAATGGCACAAGAAGTTCACTTTGTCTTTCGCCTGCATGGTCTTTTTCTTTATCGGCGCACCGTTGGGAGCCATCATTCGTAAAGGCGGATTGGGGATGCCGGTCGTCATTTCGGTCATACTGTTTATTTTCTATTACATCATTGACAATATCGGTTTCAAAATGGCGCGCGACGGCGTATGGGAAGCATGGCAAGGGATGTGGCTAAGTTCCGCAATTTTGGCTCCGTTAGGTATCTTCCTGACTTATAAAGCGGTCAACGACTCCGTCATCCTGAATGCCGACACATACCTGAATGCCTTAAAAAACCTGTTCGGAAAACGTTCGGGCAGAAAAGTTGAAATGAAAGAGGTGATCATGTTCAATCCGGATTACGGGCAAATCATTCTCCGCCTGAAACAGTTGGCAGAAGAAAGCAATGCCTACTTAGCCGCCCATAAACGATGGACAAACTATTTTCTCTTCTGGAAACAGGGAGGTCGTGACCATACGGCCGAACAATTAGCAGTAAAAATGGACGGGATCATCGAAGAATTGTCTAATTCGGACCAAAACTTGGTTCTGAACAAACTGATGGACTATCCGGTCATCAACGGTTACAACCAGACAAATGCAAAAATAAATGGAAAAGCCGGGCTGGCAATCAGCCTCTTTTTCCCGATCGGATTCCCGGTTTATCTGCTTGCCACGTATCAGCGTAAACTTTTACGGCACGATATCAAGATGGTACAAAAGACAAGCTATGAACTGATTGATATAATTGAAAAATTACCTGTATCTTTGTAAAATAAGAAATATAAGTAAAATAATATATGAGCGAAATCAAATTAAACACCATTGAAGAAGCTATTGAAGACTTCCGAGAAGGAAAATTCTTAATCGTAGTCGATGATGAAGATCGCGAAAATGAAGGTGATTTTATTATTGCCGCCGAAAAGATAACTCCTGAAAAAGTAAACTTCATGTTGAAAAACGGTCGTGGCGTATTGTGCGCACCGATCACGGAAGAACGTTGTCAGGAATTAGAACTGGACATGCAGGTTGCAAATAATACCTCTTTACTAGGAACTCCTTTCACGATAACAGTTGATAAATTAGGAGGTGGCTGTACAACCGGCGTTTCGATGTTTGATCGTGCAGAAACTATTCTGGCGCTTGCCGATCCGAAAACCAAACCGTCCGACCTGGGCCGTCCGGGACATATCAACCCGCTTCGTGCCCGTTCACGTGGTGTGTTGCGCCGTGCCGGACATACCGAAGCAGCTGTTGATCTGGCACGCCTTGCCGGTTTATACCCGGCTGGCGCACTGATCGAAATCATCAATGAAGACGGGACCATGGCTCGCCTGCCCCAACTGATCGAGGTCGCCAAGAAGTTCGATATCAAAATCATCTGTATCAAAGATCTGATTTCATATCGTTTGAAAACAGAATCGATCGTAGAAAATGGCGTCGAAGTTGATCTGCCCACCCAGTATGGCCACTTCCGCTTGATCCCTTTCCGCCAAAAAAGCAACGGACTGGAACATATTGCCCTGATAAAAGGTAGGTTCGAACCAGACGAACCGATCTTGGTCCGTGTACATTCTTCTTGTGCAACCGGTGATATCTTCGGCTCCATGCGCTGCGAATGTGGCGAGCAGTTGCACAAAGCAATGCAACGTATCGAGCAAGAAGGCAAAGGAGTAATCATTTACCTGAACCAAGAAGGACGCGGCATCGGACTGATGGAAAAGATGAAAGCCTATAAACTTCAAGAAGACGGTTTGGACACTGTCGATGCAAATTTGCATCTCGGACATCAGGCAGACGAACGCGATTACGGCGTCGGTGCCCAGATCCTGCGCCATTTGGGAGTCACCAAGATGCGCCTGATGACCAACAACCCCGTCAAGCGTGTCGGACTGGAAGCATACGGGCTGACAGTCGTAGAAAACGTTCCTATCGAAGTCGCTCCGAATCCTTACAACGAATTCTACATGAAAACGAAAAAGGAACGTATGGGACACGTCTTGCACAATATCAAATAATTCATAATTGCATAATAACACTATCATGACACAAGTATCAGCACGTTTAGCAAGTTTGTCGCCATCCGCAACATTGGCGATGTCCCAGAAGAGCAGTGAATTAAAGGCTCAGGGAGTTGATGTTATCAACTTAAGTGTCGGAGAACCCGACTTCAATACTCCCGAACCTATTAAGGATGCTGCCAAAAAAGCTATCGACGAAAACTATTCTCGTTATTCTCCCGTCGCTGGTTATCCGGCCTTGCGTAACGCCATCGTTGCCAAGCTGAAAAACGAAAACGGATTGGAATACACAGCCAACCAGATTTCTTGCGCAAATGGTGCCAAACAATCCGTTTGTAATACAATCATGGTATTGGTAAATCCGGGTGACGAAGTGATTATCCCGGCTCCGTTCTGGGTCAGCTATCCGGAAATGGTAAAATTGGCCGAAGGTACACCAGTAATCGTTGCGGCCGGTATCGAACAGGATTTCAAAATCACTCCGGCACAGTTGGAAACGGCTATCACACCGAAGACAAAGGCGTTGATCCTCTGCTCCCCGTCTAACCCTACAGGCTCGGTCTATAGTGCAGAAGAATTGGCAGGCTTGGCCGAAGTCCTGAAAAAACATCCGGAAATCATCGTGATTGCAGACGAGATCTACGAACATATCAACTATATCGGCAAACATAACAGCATCGCACAGATGGACGGAATGAAAGACCGTACTGTCATTGTCAACGGTGTTTCCAAAGCCTATGCCATGACCGGATGGCGTATCGGTTTCATTGCCGGACCGGAATGGATCGTAAAGGCAGTAAACAAATTGCAGGGACAATATACTTCCGGACCATGCTCCGTATCCCAGAAAGCGGCAGAAGCTGCTTACACAGGTTCACAAGCACCGGTCGAAGAAATGCGCCAGGCATTCGAACGCCGCCGCAACTTGATTGTCGGCTTAGCGAAAGAGATTCCGGGATTCGAAGTAAATCAGCCGGAAGGAGCTTTCTACCTGTTCCCCAAATGTAGCTATTACTTTGGCAAAACCAACGGTACACGCACGATCGAGAATGCAGATGATCTAGCCATGTACTTGTTAGAAGTCGCCCATGTAGCTTGCGTTGGCGGAACATCTTTCGGTGCCCCCGAATGCATCCGCATGAGTTACGCTACCAGCGATGAAAACATCGTGGAAGCTATCAAACGTATCAAAGAGGCTTTGGCTGCTTTAAAATAAACCTACGGATATAAACGGATTTCACAATTGTGAAATCCGTTTATAAAAACAGAAAAGGAGATGTTTTCAAAAAACATCTCCTTTTTTATTTCAAACTGCCGTAGCAAAATTATTCGGAACGCAAAGTAAAGCGTTTGAATGCCAAGATCTGCAATTCAGGATCAGCTTCCTTCATTGTTTCTTTTACAGTCTTCTTGCCATCCATGATATCTTCCTGGTTCAGCAAGCAAACTTCCTTCAAGAATTTGCCAAGACGCCCCTTAGCGATGTTCTCGATCATCTGCTGAGGCAAGTTTGCTGCTTTTTCAGCAGAAACAGTAGCAATGATTTCTTTTGCTTTGGCAACATCTTCAGCCGTGATCCAGCCCTTAGCCATGTTGCTTTCCATATGGTCTTCGCTGTCAACGTGTGTCGGGTTGATTCCAGCTTTCTTCAGGGCAGCTTCAACAGCTTTCTGTACCTGTTCAGCTTTAGTCTTCTCGATAGCCACTTGGATTTCCTGTTCTTTTACAGATTCAGGAACACCGGCTTCATCGATAGCGATCGGGTTCATGGCTGCGATCTGCATAGCGATGTTGTGAGCAGCTTCTTCAGATTCCTTATTAAACGCAGCGATCGTACACAACTGATTCTTACCCATGTGGTTATAAACAGTGGTATAAGCGCCTTCCACTACGTTATAGCCGTCCAATTCCATCTTTTCGCCCGTGATACCGCTACGGTCGGTAACAGCATCCTGTACAGTGCCTTTACCCATCGGCAAAGCCTTCACTTCGTCCAGAGTCTTGCACTTGTTAGCCACAGCAGCATCCAAGATAGCCTGAGTCAGTGCGATGAAATCTTCATTCTTAGCCACAAAGTCTGTTTCGCACTTCAAAGCGATGATAGCAGCGAATTCGCCATCTTTCTTTGCCAATACGCAACCTTCAGCAGCTTCACGGTCAGAACGCTTAGCAGCAATAGCCTGTCCTTTTTTACGGATAATTTCCATTGCCTTTTCGATATCACCATCAGATTCGGTCAAAGCCTTCTTGCAGTCCATCATACCAGCTCCACTCATTTTGCGCAGCTTGGTAATATCAGCCATAGTTACAGCCATAATCTTATTTTCTTATTTATTAAATATTTACTTTATTAATTGACAATTGACAATTGACAATTGACAATTGACAATTCAAGTCAAAAGCCAATTGCCCATCGTTTCATTTTATGTTTCTCTTAATTTTCAATTGTCAATTGAATTACTCTTCGTCCTTAGCGAATTTATCAGCAACGTTAGCATTCAGAGCTTCGTCGTCTTCCTTCTTAGTACGTTCTTTCTTTACAGCAGCTTTAGCTTTGCGTTCTCTTTTAGGAGCTTCGCCTTCACCGGCAGCTTCTGTATCGATCTTTTCAGCTTTACGTTCCTGCAAGCCTTCGTTCATTGCTTCACAGATAGCTCCCAAGATAACTTCTACAGATTTTGTAGCGTCATCGTTAGCCGGAATCACGTAGTCGATATTGTTCGGGTCGGAGTTTGTATCAACCATACCGAATACAGGAATACCCAAGCGGTTAGCTTCACGAACTGCGATATGCTCTTTCATTACGTCAACGACGAACAAAGCTGACGGAAGACGAGTCAGGTCCACGATAGAACCTAAGGTCTTTTCCAACTTAGCACGCTGGCGAGTGATCTGAAGTTTTTCTCTCTTAGAAAGATTATCAAATGTACCATCTTTTGTCATCTTATCGATAGTAGCCATCTTCTTGATAGCTTTACGGATAGTCGGGAAGTTGGTCAACATACCACCCGGCCAGCGTTCGATAACGTAAGGCATACCTACAGAAGAAGCCTTATCAGCGACAACCTGTTTAGCTTGTTTTTTAGTAGCAACGAAAAGTACTTTCTTACCTTGTTTTGCAAGGTTCTTCATTACTTCTGCTGCTTCGTCTACTTTAGCAACTGTTTTATATAAGTCAATGATATGAATACCATTACGCTCCATGAAGATATAAGGAGCCATTGCAGGGTTCCACTTTCTTTTTAAGTGTCCGAAGTGTACGCCAGCTTCTAATAACTGATCAAAATTAACTCTTGACATTGTTTTTTTCTTAAAATCGTTTACTTTCTTTTGTTTAACTCAATCATCAGGTAGTCCTCCTGTATGTCAGCATATAAAAAGAATCCTGATAATTTAGATACTAAACGCTTTGCTATACTTGTAAGGGACTCACAAATAAGATTAACGTTTACTGAACTGGAATCTCTTACGAGCTTTAGGACGTCCCGGTTTCTTACGTTCAACAGCACGCGGGTCACGAGTAACGAAACCTTCTGCACGAAGAGCGGATTTGTCTTCCGGATTGATCTTAACCAGTGCGCGAGCGATAGCCAAGCGAGCTGCCTCAGACTGTCCTTTGAAGCCACCTCCATCGAGGTTGATCTTGATATCATATTGTTCTGCAACGTTCAGCTTTGCGAGCGGCTGCTTAACAATGAACTGAAGGATTGTAGAAGGAAAGTAATTAGCCAGATCACGTTTGTTGATAGTAATCTTTCCTGTACCTTCGCTTACGAATACGCGAGCAACTGCTGCCTTACGTCTTCCTATTGCATTTACTACTTCCATTGTGATTATTTATATGAGTTTATATCGATTAATTTAGGCTGCTGAGCTTCGTGTTTGTGCTCTGTTCCTGCATATACATACAGATTGTTCAACAGTTTAGCACCCAGACGATTCTTCGGAAGCATACCTTTTACTACTTTACGGAACAGACGGTCGTCACCTTTAGCCTGTAAGTCAGCCGGCGTATAAGCGATCTGTCCACCGGGATATCCGGTATATCTCAAATAAATACGATCGTTCCACTTATTACCTGTCAGAACGATTTTGTCTGCATTGATGATAATTACGTTATCACCACAATCAACGTGCGGAGTAAAATTGGGTTTGTACTTACCACGCAAAAGCTTCGCTACCTTTGCGCAAAGGCGTCCCAAAGTCTGTCCTTCGGCGTCAACAATGACCCACTCTTTGTTTACAGTTGCTTTGTTTGCAGAAATGGTCTTAAAACTTAAAGTATCCACTTGCTTAAAAAATTAATAAATTAATAACTCTAAAAAACAAGAATCCAATCCTCGCATGCGCTGTCACCACGGACACTTGACATAACAACGTGCTAAAAATTAAACTCTTAGTACAATTTTGATAATATTCGGCTTGCAAAGGTACGGTTTTTCTGCAAAACACAAAACTTTTCGTAGAAAGAATTTACACAAGTAGGTCAAATTCAGGAAAAAGATGCTATAGACCGGACATAAAAAGCATCTAATATTTTACATCAAGAAATATATCCTTTCTCCGTCTAAATGACAAAGAAGGATCATCTCGTTTTCGGTATGCCGAAGTAATAAATATTTACCGGAACATATACCCCAACGACAACGTCACGTTGTTCTGATAGAGGGAAGATTCGCCTTCGCGTTCTATAGCGCGACGATCCAGTGTGCCGCAAAGGGCGCTGACGGAAAAGAAGTAGCGACTGTAATCCACACGCAAGCCGACATTGACACCCAGATCAAATGTTTTGAGATCAGCCTCCTTGGTCTGGCCGAAATGGATATCGACGTTCTGGTTTTCAGTTTTCATCTTTCCAAAAAGAGAGAAGTCGAGAGCCGGACCGGCATAAACGCCCAACTGCACATCATTTATAATAAAGGTATAAGCCAAGTTCACCGGAACCTGGATAGAATAGTAACTGCATTTATTGAAAGAATTCTTTGCCCCTTCCACCTGCGGATTAGAGTAGAAAGAACCACCTTGGTTCACAAACGCCAGTTCGGGACGCAAAGACAAGCCCTTATATAAATGTATATCGGCAAGTCCGGCCAAGCTGAAACCGAAACGGGCACCTGCATTGTATGTCCCTTCAACTTTTTGCACCAGAGAAGAATAAGCACCACCCGCACGCACGCCGAAAGTAACTTGACCGACAGCCGGCATAATCATCAACATTGCCCAAAAGGCGATAAATATAATTTTTCTCATATTGCTAATCTCTGAGTTATTAAAAGCAAAGATAGAGTTTTTCAACCGGATTATTGCAGCCGATAGAATAAAATTATAAAATAACCCGTATCTTTATAGGCCGAAATAAAAAAGATTAAGAACCCATATGGAACCGTTTATACATCTGCACGTACATACCCAGTATTCACTGCTGGACGGACAAGCATCGATCGACGCTTTGATTGACAAAGCGCAAAAGGATGGTATGCCGGCGATTGCCGTCACTGACCATGGTGTGATGTTCGGAATAAAAGAGTTCTTCAACAAGGTATCCAAAAAAAACGGCAAGCCGTTAGGAGCCATCAAGGACTATGAAAAAGAGCTGAAAGAGCTGAAAAGTAAAACGGAACTGACCGCCGAAGAGCAAGCCCGCCTTGAAGAAATACCTGCAAAGATCGAAGAAGAGAAGAAAAAAATATTCAAACCGATCTTCGGTTGCGAGTGCTATTGTGCCCGTAACGGACGGCATAGCAAGCTTGCTTCACAGAACGACCGAAGCGGATGGCACTTGATCGTGCTGGCTAAAAACCTGAACGGTTACAAAAATTTGATCAAGATGGTTTCCTTATCCTGGACGGAAGGATTTTACGGACGTCCGCGCATCGACAAGGAGTTGTTGGAAAAATATCATGAAGACCTGATCATTTGCTCTGCCTGTATCGGTGGGGAAATTCCGCAGCATATCCTGAACGGACGGATGGACAAGGCCGAAGAATCGGTTCTTTGGTTCAAGAACCTGTTCGGAGAAGATTACTATCTGGAAATACAGCGGCACGAGACACATGACCCGAACGCCGCACAAGATGTATACCCCCACCAAGTTACGGCAAACAAGGCGATTCTGGAACTGGCACGTAAACACAATATCAAGGTTATCGCGACCAACGACGTTCATTTCGTCAATGCGGAAGATGCGGAAGCTCACGACCGCCTAATCTGCCTTAGTACGGGTAAAGATTTGGATGACCCGAACCGTATGCGCTACACCAAACAGGAATGGATGAAGACGACAGCAGAGATGAATACCATCTTTTCTGATATTCCTGAAGCCCTCAGCAACACACTGGAAATAGCCGACAAGGTGGAATTCTACTCCATCGACCACGGTCCTATCATGCCGACCTTCGCCATCCCGGAAGATTTCGGGACGGAAGAAGAATATCGCCAGAAATTCACCGAACAGGACTTATTCGACGAATTCACCCGCGATGAAAACGGAAACGTTGTCCTGAGTGAAGAGGCCGCACACGACAAAATAAAAAAATTAGGCGGTTACGAAAAACTATACCGCATCAAACTGGAAGCCGACTACCTGAAAAAGATCACATACGACGGGGCAAAGATTTGCTACGGAGATGATCTGAACGACGAAGTCAAGGAGCGGCTGAACTTCGAGTTGCACATCATGAAGACGATGGGGTTCCCCGGTTACTTCTTGATCGTGCAAGACTTCATCCGGGCCGCCCGCGAAGAACTGGGCGTTTCGGTCGGTCCCGGCCGTGGATCGGCAGCTGGTTCGGCTGTTGCCTACTGTCTGGGGATCACCCGCATCGACCCGATCAAATATGACTTGCTGTTCGAACGTTTCCTGAATCCGGACCGTATTTCCCTCCCCGATATCGATACCGACTTCGACGATGACGGCCGCGGGGAAGTACTCCGTTGGGTAACGGAAAAATACGGGGCCGAACGTGTGGCGCATATCATCACGTATGGTACGATGGCGACCAAATCGGCCATCAAGGATGTCGCACGTGTACAGAAGCTTCCGCTTGCCGAATCGAACCGCCTCGCCAAACTCGTTCCGGACAAGATTCCGGATATGAAGAAGTTCAAGCTGAAGGATGCGATCAATTATGTGCCGGAGCTGAAAGAAGCGGCTACCGGAAACGACCCGCTGGCACGCGACACCTTGAAATATGCCCAAATGCTGGAAGGTAACGTGCGCAACACAGGTGTACATGCCTGCGGCGTCATTATCGGACGTTACGATATATCGGATGTCGTACCTGTCAGTACGGCCAAGGACAAAGATACCGGTGAAGAGATGCTCGTCACCCAATATGAAGGTTCGGTGATCGAAGAGACCGGTTTGATCAAGATGGACTTCTTAGGACTGAAAACACTGTCCATCATCAAGGAAGCAATTGAAAACATCCGGCTGACGACCGGCCATGACCTGGATATCGACCATATCAGTCTGGAAGATCCGGCAACTTACAAACTGTATTGCGACGGGAAAACCACAGGTACCTTCCAGTTTGAATCCGCTGGTATGCAGAAGTACCTGAAAGAACTGCAACCGTCTAAATTCGAAGACTTGATCGCGATGAACGCCCTGTATCGTCCGGGACCTATGGATTATATTCCTTCCTTTATCGCCCGTAAACAGGGAAAAGAAGAAATCAAGTACGATATTCCCGTCATGGAGCGGTATCTGAAAGACACATATGGCATCACCGTCTACCAAGAGCAGGTCATGCTTCTGTCACGTCTGTTAGCGAACTTCACCCGTGGCGAGAGTGACGCCCTCCGTAAGGCAATGGGTAAGAAGCTGATCGAAAAGATGAACCACCTGAAATCCAAATTCATGGCGGGTGGAAAGACGAATGGTTACAAGGAAGAAACTTTGCAGAAGATATGGTCCGACTGGGAAAAATTCGCCTCATACGCCTTCAACAAGAGCCATGCCACCTGCTACTCATGGGTAGCCTATCAGACAGCTTTTTTGAAAGCGAACTACCCGTCCGAGTATATGGCTGCCGTCTTGAGCCGAAGTTTATCGAATATTGTGGATATCACGAAATTCATGGACGAATGTAAGGCGATGGGCATTCAGGTGCTCGGACCGGACGTGAACGAGTCGATCCTGAAGTTCAGTGTGGACAAGAATAAGAACATCCGCTTCGGTCTGGGTGCTGTGAAGGGTGTCGGCGAAGCCGCCGTGCAGAATATCATTGAAGAACGGAGGAAAAACGGTCCGTACAAAGATATCTTTGATTTTGTGGAACGTGTCAACCTGACTGCCTGCAACAAGAAAAACATCGAATCGCTGGCATTAGCCGGTGCTTTTGACAATTTCGGCATCCAGCGGGAACAGTTCTTTGCCGAAACCGGAAAAGGAGAAATATTCCTTGAAACACTGGTTCGCTATGGCAATAAGTTCCAGACAGACAAGAGCACGGCTACCAATTCCCTGTTCGGAGGAGATGCTTTTATCGCCATCGCCAAACCAGAGATTCCCAAATGTGAACGTTGGAGCGACCTCGAACGCCTAAATAAAGAAAAAGAACTGGTCGGTATCTATCTTTCCGCCCATCCGTTGGATGAATACCGTATTATACTGACATATGTATGTAATACCGGCATGGCGGAAATAAACGACAAGGAAAACCTGGTAGGCAAAGACTTGCTGTTCGGCGGTATCGTTACGGACTTTCGCGAAGGGATGACCAAAAAAGGGAATCCTTACGGCATTATCAAGATAGAAGATTTTACCGGTAGCGGCGAAATAGCATTGTTCGGTAAAGATTACGTCGATTACAGCAAATTCGGCAAGCGCGGCATGTACCTGCTGATCAAGGCGCGTGTGGAAGACCGCTACAATTCAGGTCGCCT
The DNA here is from genome assembly GCF_019041495.1 of Parabacteroides sp. MSK.9.14. Taxonomy (NCBI): domain Bacteria; kingdom Pseudomonadati; phylum Bacteroidota; class Bacteroidia; order Bacteroidales; family Tannerellaceae; genus Parabacteroides; species Parabacteroides sp. MSK.9.14. Next base: position 36,365 of record NZ_JAHPXO010000012.1, on the reverse strand, counting down.
TAGCTTATCTATCGGAGCCATCCAATTGCTGCAGGAAGAGAAAGACCGCCTGATCGAAAAGATCAGTATCACGGTCCCGATCCACGATTTGGACGAACCGACCATAAACGAACTGTCGACCTTGATTAAAAACAATCCGGGTCAGAGCCTGTTATATTTCAAGGTGGTTGACGGCGAACATAATGTCATACAGAATTTTTTCTCACAAAACATACGGCTTAATGTCACACGCAACCTAGTCGAATTCTTGCAAACGAACGAGAATATGGATTTTAAAATTAACGGGTAGTATTTGTATGGTATAAAAGAATTTGTACTTTTGCACAAAATTCGAATATATAATTCATAATTAAAGATATGGCACTACAAATTACAGATGCAAATTTTGAAGAGTTGGTAAACTCTGGTAAGCCTATGGTCCTTGACTTCTGGGCTGAATGGTGTGGTCCTTGCCGCATGGTTGGTCCGATCATCGATGAACTGGCTACCGAATATGAAGGCCGTGTTACTATCGGCAAAATGGATGTAGACAACAACAACGACGTGGTTGCACAATTTGGCATCCGTAATATTCCGACCGTTCTTTTCTTCAAAGACGGCAAGGTAGTAGATAAACAGGTAGGTGCTGCTCCTAAAACTACATTCGTATCTAAAATAGAAGCTCTTTTATAATTTAATAGCGCGAAGCATTTCGCGTTTTCCTGGGGGGCCGGGTATTCTTTCGACAGAATATCCGGCTTCTTTCATCATACGTCTGACGACACCTTTCGCACAATAGGTTGTCAAAACACCGCCTCCGGTCATGCGGGCATACAGTCGGTTGAAGATTTCCTGATTCCACATCTCCGGCTGCTTATCGGGAGCGAACGCATCAAAATAGACCAGGTCGATCCGATCCGGCAAAGCACACGTATTACTGTCTCCTTGTATTTTATGCAGTCCAAAGAAATCCGTAACCTGGACCGCAACATTCCATTCCGCCTGATGCAAGGCTTGGAAAACATCTTTCCGTCCGGCACAGATCATTTCGCCGTAATTCAGGCTCTCGATCACGTCCATATCAAGCGGATAAAGTTCAACCGAATAGTAATGTATTTTCCGTTGATGTACCTCGGCATCCAACAAAGTCAAGAAGGCATTGAGCCCAGTACCGAAACCTATTTCCAGAACGACGATTTCTTTCCGTTCCAGATGGTGTAACCCAGCTTCAATAAAGACATGGCGCGACTCCTGCACGGCGCCGTTCACAGAATGGTAGTGTTCGTCCATTTCGGGGATAAAAAGCGTATGGCTCCCATCCGCCGTCAGTTGCAATTCCCGTTTGATATGATTCGTTGCGTTCTGCATGTATTTCTATAATATGCCTGCAAAGGTAAGTTTTTAATCCCGGTTTTTATATACCTTTGTAACCATAACAAGAATCAAAGATGACCAAAAAATTTATCTTTCTTTTACTCTTGATGTTTACGGGTTTACAAATAATGCAGGCCCAACAAACATATTCAATAAAAGGGATTGTAAAAGATGCCGCCAACGGCGAACCGGTTAGCTTCGCCAATGTGGTCATCTGGAACACGATAGAAGGGACTGTCACTGATTCGATCGGCCAATTCGAGATCACCGGAGTCTCTCCCGGAAGCTATCGCCTGCAAGCCTCCTTTATCGGTTATAAACCAACAGTTACGGCTGAATTCAGAATTTCCAACAAGGACATGTTTTTTCCGATCGAACTGGAAGAAAGTAGTGAAAGCCTGCAAGAAGTGAGCATTGTCGCCTCTCCTTTCCGCAAGACGGCAGAAAGTCCGCTCGGACTGCGCGTGATCGGATTCAAAGAGATCGAGAAAAGTGCCGGAGGAAACCGGGACATATCCAGGGTCGTGCAATCTTTTCCTGGTGTGGCATCTACGGCTGCTTTCCGAAACGACCTGATGGTCAGAGGAGGAGGCCCGTCTGAGAACCGTTTCTTTCTCGATGGCGTAGAAATACCGAACATCAACCACTTCTCCACACAGGGAGCATCCGGAGGTCCTGTCGGGATCATTAACCCAGATTTCATACGCGAAGTCGATTTCTACTCTGCAGCCTATCCTGCCGCGCGTGGAAACGCTCTTAGCTCGGTTCTTGATTTCAAGTTGCAAGACGGAAACAAAGAAAAATTCTCCCTACGGGGAGTGATAGGAGCTTCGGATATCGGATTCTCTGCCAACGGACCGGCTGGGAAGAAGACGACCTACCAAGTGTCTATTCGCCGTTCATACCTTCAGTTCCTGTTCGACATGATCGGACTGCCTTTCCTGCCGACCTTCACAGACGCACAATTCAAAGTGAAACATACATTCGACCGGAAAAACGAACTGGCTATTCTGGGGTTGGGAGCCATAGACGACATGAAACTCAACACCGGTATGGAAGACATGAGTGAAAAGAACCAGTATATCTTAGCCTACCTGCCGGTGGTCAAGCAAAAGACATACACATTAGGAGCTGTTTACAAACATTACTCTGGCAAAAACATCTATTCGCTAATTGTCAGCCGGAGCCAGTTAAACAATAAGAATATCAAATACAGGGATAATGACGAAAGTTCGGAAGAGAACCTGACTCTCAATTACCGTTCGGACGAAATCGAAAATAAACTGCACAGTGAAAATATATTCCGTTTTCCTTTCTTCCGGCTGAATGTCGGCGGAAACCTCGAATATGCGACCTACACCAATCGTACATACCAGAAACAGTTCACCACGATCCCCAGAGTGATCAACTATCACACAGATCTAGGACTTTTGAAATGGGGGCTTTATGCCACAGCCATATACGAAAGCGACAACGAGCGTTTCACCGCTTCTTTAGGAGTACGGGCGGATGCCAACGACTATTCGCCGGAGATGAACAACCTCCTGGATCAACTCTCGCCCCGTCTCTCCCTTTCCTACCGTTTGTTTGGAGCGGTCTATCTGAACGGAAGCATCGGCAGATATTACGAATTGCCACCTTACACGGTTCTAGGATTCAAAGACAATCAAGGTAATTACCTGAATAAAGCCAACCACCTGACTTATATCCGAAGCGACCAGGCAGGACTCGGACTGGAATATCGCCCTTCCTCGTATCTGAAATTCTCGGCAGAAGGTTTTTACAAGAAATACGACCAATACCCGATGTCATTAGTCGATAGCATTCCACTCGCCTCCAAAGGTACGGACTACGGGGTTTTAGGAAACGAAGCAGTCAACTCGACTGCCACCGGAAGAGCATACGGCCTCGAACTTACCGGCCGGTGGTATAATTATAAAGGGCTGACTTTTATCGCTTCCTACACCTATGTCCGGAGCGAATTCAAGGATGGACGCGGGAGCGGAAAATACATTCCGTCAGCTTGGGACAACCGCCATCTCTTTACATTCAGCGGGACCTACGCACTGCCTAAAAACTGGGATATCGGAGCCAAACTAAGAGTTGTGGGCGGTGCGCCCTATACCCCTTACGATGTTGAAAAAAGTAGCCTGGTCGAAGCTTGGGACGCCAGCGGCAGTCTCTATTACGATTACAGCCGCTTCAACAGCGAACGGTTAAAACCTTTCACCCAACTGGATATCCGGATAGACAAGACCTTCTATCTGAAAAAGTTCATGTTGGGGGCCTATATTGACATTCAGAATATTCTGAATTCCAAATATAAAGAACAGGATGTGTATATCAAAACAGGTAAAATCCTAAATCCGGACGCACCTCTCGACCAACAACGATATGAACTAAAACCTGTAGAACGACGTACCGGGACCCTATTACCCAGCATAGGACTCATGATCGAATTTTAGAAAAGTGTTGATTTATGCAAGCTTATACCAAATAATTTCTATTTTTGCATGCGGGATTCAAAAGGAATCTATTTGGGAGTTTAGAATAAAATTTACTTAATGGGCAAATCATCAGACTACAAAGTAATGTACAGATGGCTATTTTTTTTCACTGTCATATGCCTACTCTTCACATGCCGGGTCCATGCTGATGAAAATAACCCTATCCTGATCATCAGTTCTTACAATCCCGACACACGCAATACGACGCAAAATATTTCCGAATTCATGGAAGAGTATAAGAAACAGGGGGGAAACTCGCCTGTCGTAATCGAGAACATGAACTGCAAAAGCCTGCCCGAAGCTCCCCTCTGGAAGGAAAGAATGCGTAAACTGCTGAACAAATATCAGGGAGAAAACAGCCCTAACCTGATCGTTATACTCGGACAAGAAGGATGGGCCTCCTACCTTTCTCAAGATGACAGCATAATCCGAGATATTCCGATACTTTGCGGCATGGTCAGCCAAAATGCCGTCTTATTACCTGACAGTAATATAAACGTAGCGGAATGGACTCCCGAAAGTGTAAATGTAGAAGACCTGAAAAACAAGAGAAGAAACCTGGCTGGATTCGTCTACAACTATGATATCAAAGCCAATATAGAACTGGTCCGGAAATTGTATCCGAGCACCAAACATTTTGCCCTTATCACAGACAACAGCTATGGCGGTATTTCTCTCCAAGCCCTGGTAAAAAAGGAAATCGGCAAAATAAAGGGGATAGACTTCATCCCTCTGGACGGGCGTAAGAACGACATCTATAACATCATCGAGGAGATCAAGCAGTTACCCCCGCAAAGCATCATTCTTCTGGGGACCTGGCGTGTAGACGTCAATGACGGATACTATGTCGGCAACGCAACTTACACCATGATGTTGGCAAATCCCAAAGTACCGGCATTTTCACTGACTTCCATCGGACTGGGGCATTGGGCAATCGGAGGCTGTATACCCCAATACCGCTCCATAGGAAAAGATCTGGCCCGTCAGGCTCTCTACCTTTTAAAGGAACATCCTGAAAAATTGGACACGGAAACAATTCCGAACCTATATACATTCGATGCCAAGAAACTGAAAGAACGGCACATCTCGACAAAAGAACTGCCTCCTCATTCCGTATTTATTAATACCGAGGTAGGATTATTCGTCCAATATAAATTTGAAATCCTATTGTTGGTCGCAATCGTGTTGTTACTGTTCCTGATCATGGTGCTTTACTTTTACCTGCGCACCAGCAAGCTGAAAAATAAATTACTGATCCTGATCGACAAACAGAAAGAAGACGAAATAGAACTGAGAAAAGCCAAAGACAAGGCAGAAGAATCCGACCGTTTGAAATCGGCTTTCCTGGCCAATATGAGCCACGAGATCCGTACGCCGCTGAATGCAATTGTCGGTTTCTCCAACCTGCTGACCATGGCGGAGGACGAAGAGGAACGGAATGAATATATCAATATCATCAGCAGCAACAATGAATTGCTCCTGCAACTAATCAACGATATCCTGGACGTAGCCAAAATCGAGGCCGGCACATTGGAATTTATCGACTCTGAGATAGACATCAACGCCCTATTATCCGATATCGAGCAATCGTCCCGCCTAAAAGCACCCGAAGGGGTACAGATTTCTTTTGTCGAAAAAATGCCTTATTGCATCATCATGTCGGACAAGAACCGATTGGCACAAGTCATAACGAACTTCATCAACAACGCGATCAAGTTTACGAAAGAAGGAAGCATCCGGTTCGGCTACCGGCATAAAGACGATAAACTGTTATTCTACGTCAGAGATACGGGATGTGGCATAGAACCGGAGAAGAAAGATCTTGTGTTCAACCGTTTCGTAAAGCTGAACAGCTTTGCACAAGGGACAGGCCTGGGACTTGCCATCTGCCAGATGATCGTCAAAAAAATGGGCGGTGAGATCGGTGTGGAATCCCAATTGGGAAAAGGTTCGACTTTCTGGTTCACTTTGCCGGATACCGTCATTCATGGCATTAACGTTCAGTCGATAAAAACGGCGGTAAACGAAGATGCTATAATCGACAACACGAATCCGAAAAAAGCGACGCTGCTGATCGCAGAAGACAACGAAAGCAACTACATACTGATCCGTGCGGTCCTGAAAGAATACGACCTATTGCATGCCCACGATGGTAACGAAGCCGTCCGGCTTTATCGCGAACACCGTCCCGACCTTATCCTGATGGATCTCAAGATGCCGGACATGGACGGATATGAGGCAACTGTCGAAATCAGAAAAGAAGACTCCGACATTCCTATTATTGCCGTAACCGCTTTTGCTTTTTCAGAGGATGAGCAACGAGTAAAGCAAAACGGCTTCAACGGATACGCGGCCAAGCCGATCAAACCGGCGGAATTGAAAAAAATCATTGTCCAATATCTCTCCCTTACAACACACGCGTCTGGGGAAATTGCAAAGTGAAAGTAGTTCCTTTCTCTTCTTCTGAAATAACGGAAATACTACCGCCATGCCGGTTCATGATCTGCCGGCAAACACTCAGACCGATTCCCGAACCGCCCTGTTTAGTTGTAAAAAACGGAACAAATACCTTATCCATCGCTTCCGGCACAATGCCGTATCCGTTGTCGGAGACCGTAATCACCGGAACACCTTCACGCCTGAACGCATTCACCCGGACTTCGGGATAAGGACGTTCCTGGCATGCCTCGACTGCATTTTTCAACAGGTTTATCAACACCTGTTCAATCATGGCACGATCCGCATAAATACGCAAGTCTATCGGCCGGACAGAGAAAGAGAACGAAATAGCACCGGCAGGATACAGCCCCCTTAAATCGTCAAAAAGAGAGGAAACCGGAAACAACTGCTGCATCGGAATCGGAATACGAGTCAGTTTCCGATAATTTTCAACAAAATCCAATAACCCTTTGCTCCGACGGTGTATCGTTTGCATGGCTTGCAACATAATGCTGTAATCCCGCTCGTTCAACCCGTTGGAACTCGCACGTTCCGTCACCGTTTCCGACAAGGAAATGATAGGGGCGATAGAATTCATGATCTCATGCGTCAAGACACGGATCAGCTTTTGCCAGGCTTCTGTCTCCGCCTCCGCCACCACCACATTGTACAGACGGGTCCGAAAAGCAGATAGCGCTTCATTCATGGCACGCGTCAGGTTGGCTTCGGGCCCGTCTGTCGAAGGGATAGGAAAAGACAGATTCATATCTCCATAGTGGATGTTGGCAATCAGATGCTCCATCTTCTGAAGCATTTTCCGCTGATCCTGATAAAGGGAAAAAGCAGTTCCCAGCAAGATTATAAAACACATGACAGCCGTAAAATACAATTCCTTCAAAAGCAGAAAGGCAATTAAAAGAGATAGCCCGACCAGCAACCCGATCTTCAGAAAAAGGAGATATCGTTTCATAGGCCCAACTTATCCAATTTCCGGTACAAGGCAAAACGGGTGATTCCCAGCAGCTCGGCAGCACGCGTGATATTCCCGTCCGCCCGACGGAGGGCTCGTTCAATCGCTTCTTTTTCGAGAACGCCCAGGTTCAATTCTTCCGGCTCCCCTTTCTTTTGGGCTGGTGCAGGATGCAGCATAAAGTTTTCAGGTCTCAGCATGGGACCATCCGAAAGAATCACGGCACGCTCGATCGCATGTTGCAGTTCGCGGACATTGCCCGGCCATGCATAGCTTTGCAATTTCGTTTTCGCATCTCTGGTAAGCCCTCCTATCTTTTTCTTATACTTGCGGGCATAACAGTCCAGAAAATAATCGGCCAACAGCAAGATATCATTTCCCCGTTCGCGGAGTGGAGGGATATGCAACTCGATCGTATTGATCCGGTACAACAAATCCTGCCGGAAAGTTCCTTCCTGTACCATCGCATGGATGTCCATATTCGTGGCAGAGATCAGCCGGACATCGATCGGCACGGAACGGGTAGCACCCAGACGGAGAATCTGCCTTTTCTCGATAGCTGTCAATAACTTCGCCTGCATCGGCAAGCTCAAATTACCGATTTCATCCAGAAACAGGGTCCCGCCGGAAGCCACTTCCATACGTCCGGGCTTATCGCGCCGTGCATCCGTGAAAGCTCCTTTTTCATATCCGAACAGTTCGCTTTCAAATAATTGTTCCGGGATACTCCCTAGATCGATACTGATAAAAACCTGGTTGCAACGGGGCGAATGATGAAAAAGAGCGCGTGCAATCAGATCCTTTCCAGTCCCGTTTTCGCCTAAAATCAGAATATTGGCATCCGTATCCTTCAGTTTGGCAATCGTGGCAAACAATTCCTGCATGACATCGCTCTCACCGATAATCTCAAAGCCGGTATCATCAGGGCTTCCTAATGCCTCGACCCGCTGTTTCAATGTATTGATTTCCGTACGGCTTTCACGCAGTTTCAAGGCTGCCGAGAGAGTAGCAAGCAGTTTTTCTTTTTCCCAGGGTTTCGGAATAAAGTCGGTAGCCCCCGCCTTTATGGCACGTACGGCCTTTTCCGTATCTGCATAGGCCGTAATAAAAAGAACCACGGCATCGGGGTCGGCGGCCTTTATCTTTTCGAGCCAAAAGAACCCCTCCTGTCCGCTGATCGCATCCCGCCGGAAATTCATATCCAATAAAATAACATCGGGCACGAATGTCGACATAAAATGCTCGATCCGTTCCGGCTGCGTCGTCACTTTTATCTGTTCCACATAAGGTTCAAGCAACAGATTCAACGCAAAGAGGACATCTTCGTTATCATCTATAATCAATATTTTCCCGTTCTTCATATTCCTGGTATTATTCTATCTCGTGTAAAAAATCATCCTTGACGTGACAAAGATATGTATTATATATACGGAATGTATGTGCGATACTGCACATAATTTGTGCGAAATAACACGTTTTTTCATACACTTACAAGCAAGCTAATAGTAACATATTAAGAATGTTTGGAATACATATAGCCTTTTCTTGCATAATAAGCATCTTCATTACAACATGTCAGTATGTAATGATTCTCTACACCCGGATGTTCGAGGCGTCAACATCCGGGTGTAGGGAGCGTCAACATCCGGGTGTAGAATGCCGGAAGATGGGCATGTTTCCGAACATTTCTGCTTGCTTTCCACTCTTTTCCTCCTTGTTTTCTGCAAAAAAGGACCTTATGTCGACGAAATAACTTGCTCACAAATACATATAGATACGCTTCCCGCTACTTTCAGAACAATACCGGTTCCCCGTTTCAATTGATACAAGTGTGACACAGGAGTGATACATGAATCCGGCATGTATCACTCCTTGTACATCATGCTTATCAATACTTACAAAGCAAAGCGTGATAGAGTGATAGAGAATCCCGCAAAACCATAAAGAGATGTCTATCGTTTCTTAATACAATTTCAGCCTGAATATACCGTGCTAATCCGCACGTAAATTGTGCGGATTAGCACCCTATCCATATCACTTCACATCACTATTTACATAAGTACCAACCTTTTACAAAAATGGCATATTATTTGCTTCATTTTTGCCATGAAACAAATAATATACATAGCAATACTATTTCTGCTCCCCTTACAGCTCCAGGCGCAGAAAACACTTACGCTGACATTGAGCGAAGCTATCGAAATGGCACGTCGGAATTCTCCTGAAGCGATTGCCGCCCGTCACGCTTTCAGGGCTTCTTACTGGAACTGGCGTTCGTTCCGGGCTAAACAGTTGCCGAGCCTGACGCTTACTTCCGATCCGAGCTTGAACCGTTCCATCCAGTCTGTCACCTTGGAAGACGGTAGCGACAAGTTTGTGCATCGGAACCAACTCTCAGTCGATGCCAGCCTCGAAATCCAACAAAATATAGCCCTTACAGGGGGAAAGGTTTTATTGAAAACCGGACTTGAAAGACTGGATATGTTTACCGACAATATCTCGTCTTACAAAAGTACTCCGGTCGTCGTAGGATATGAACAAGACTTATTCGGCTTCAATGACCTTAAATGGGAACGCCGCATCGAGCCGATTAAATACGAAGAAGCAAAAAAGACCTATATCGAAACACTCGAACTGGTAGCAGCCTATACGACCAACCGCTTTTTTAACTTGGCTACGGCACAGACCTCGCTGGAAATCGCGAACTATAATTTTGTATACGCCGACACGCTTTACCGGTATGCACAAGGACGTTACAATATCGGAACGATCACCGAAAACGAAATGCTCCAATTGGAACTCAACAAACTGACCGAACAGACAAACTGCCTCAATGCGCAAATCGAGGTCGACGATTATATCCAGTCGCTCCGCAGTTATCTGGGCATTTCCGAAAATATAAACTTGGTAGTGATTCCCGACGACAGCATCCCTCACTTCACAGTCGACGTAAACGAAGCCATGCAGCTTGCTTTCCAAAACAACCCGGATATCAGCGCTTTCGAACGCCGCCGGCTGCAAAGTGAAAGCAACGTTGCCGAGGCAAAAGCCAACCGGGGTTTTAAAGCAGCCTTATATGCACAGTTCGGTCTGACGCAAAGCAACGAAAAGCTGAAAGAATCCTACCGCGACCCGATGGACCAGCAATTGGTGACATTGGGGATACGCATACCGATATTGGACTGGGGCGTAGGTAAAGGCCGGGTGAAAGTGGCCAAAAGCAACCGCGACAAGGTTTACACCGAACTGGAACAGGAGCGGATGGATTTCGAACTGAACGTAGCCAAGATTGTCAAGCAATTCAACATACAGGCAGGAAAAGTTGCCATAGCCTATAAAACAGACCAAACGGCCCAGCGCCGTAACGATGTGGCACGCAGGCTCTACCTGTTAGGCAAATCGACGATTCTCGACCTCAATGCCGCCATAGCCGAAAAAGACAATTCTCGCCGTGCTTACATCGCGGCTTTATATAATTATTGGAATCTCTATTACGGTCTCCGCAGCCTGACCGGTTACGATTTCGAGAAGATGATCCCGATCACAGAAGACTATGAACTCCTTTTAAACAATTGACAATTCATAAATCATAAATTATAAATCATATACATGGACAAGCCCATAGCAAAGAAACCCGTTTATTACCGCTACCGCTGGCATATCGCCGGGGGAATCGCATTTATTGTTCTTCTCGTCTATGTCGGGATCGCCGCCTCTGGTGGCAGGAAACTTCGTACCGATGCAGAAAACCTGATCATCGGAGAAGCGACAAGCGACAAATTTCTGGAATATGTAGACGTCGAAGGTGTCGTGCAACCCATCCTCACCATCCAGATCAACACCCGCGAAGCCGGCAGCGTGGACAGGATCATTGCAGAGGAAGGAACTATGATGAACAAGGGAGACACGATCCTGACACTCAACAATCCCGACCTTATCCGCGCCATCGAGGACCAACAGGATGAATGGGAAAAGCAGCTGATCTCTTATCAGGAGAAAGAGATTGAGATGGAACAGAAAAGTATCGACCTGCAACAAAAGACCTTACAAACGACCTACGAACTGAACCGGCTCAAAAAAAGCTATGCACTCGACGAAGAGGAATTCAATATGGGAGTCAAAAGCAAAGCACAGCTCGAAGTGGCCCGGGACGAATTCGACTATAAAACCCGAAGCACCGCTTTGCAGTTGGAAGGTTTGCGCCATGATAGTGCAGCTACGATCTTGCGCCGGGAGTTGATGAAAAACGATCTTGAACGGGAACGTAAAAAGTTCGAACGTGCCCGGGAACGCATGGAGGACTTGGTTGTTCGTGCTCCTCTCTCCGGACAACTCAGCTTTGTGAAAGTAACTCCCGGACAACAGGTGCAAAGTACCGAAGCGATCGCCGAGATCAAAGTCCTCGATCAGTTCAAGATCCATACTTCCCTCAGCGAATACTACATCGACCGGATCACCACCGGTCTACCCGCCACCATCACCTGGCAAAACAAAAAGTACCCGCTCCGGATCACCAAAGTCGTTCCGGAAGTCAAAGACCGTAACTTCGATGTCGACCTGGTCTTTACGGAGGCAAGCCCGGAGAACGTACGCATCGGAAAAAGTTTCCGTGTCCAGATCGAACTCGGACAACCGGAAGAGGCCCTCGTCATCCCACGTGGCGACTTCTTCCAGGCCACCGGCGGCCAATGGATATACAAACTGAACGAATCCGGCACGAAAGCCCGGAAAACCCCGGTCAGCATCGGTCGCCAAAACCCGCAGCAATACGAAATAACCGGTGGCCTCCAACCGGGCGACAAGGTGATTGTCACAGGATATAGTACCTTTGGGGATGCGGAAGAACTGATTTTAAAATAATATTCGAATCATGATACTACAACATTATATCAAAATTGCATTTCGTAACTTGGCAAAATATAAAGTACAATCTGCCATCAGTATTGTCGGCTTGGCAATCGGGCTGATCTGTTTTACATACGGATGGAACTGGTACAGGTATGAAACGAACTACGACGGGTTCTATCCACAATCCGGACAAATTTACCGAATATACGGAATCGATAAACAAACGGGAAAGAAATCGGAGGAATTACCGCTTATTCTGGCACGCAAACTGAAAAAAGATTTCCCGGAAGTAATAGAGACAACGCAGATTTATTCCAAATACGGCTCGACTTTCAAATATGGAGAAACAAGGTTAGAGGATCCGGACGAGGAATTCATTGACGAACAGTATTTCAAATTCTTTCCACGTCCCGTAATTTGCGGTAAAAGGGATGATATCCTGAAAACGCTGGATGAGATAGCCGTCACCCGCTCTTTTGCCGTGAAATATTTCAAAACACCGGAGGAAGCATTAGGCAAAACCCTTGAAAACGGATATCGTAAAAGCATTACGATCGTGTCCGTCTTGGAAGATTCGCCCAACAACTCCATGATGCAAGCCGATGTTTATGAACTGGACAAATTCGACCGTGACCGGGAAAACCGGATCACGGACGAAAAACAATGGGCCTTGCTAAACACTAAAATCTATCTATTATTAGCACCCAACATTAATATAAAAGCTTTTGAGAAGAAGATCAATTCTTATATAGTCGAACATGAATATAATAAATCAATTTTGTTAAAGTTGGTTCCCCTGACAGATGTCCGTCATACATTCGGAAGTGAATTGACATTTAATCTTTCCTACATCCGGACATTCACGGTAACCGGCCTCTTATTGTTACTCTGCGTTTTCTTTAATTTCACCAATCTGCTGTTGAATCGTATCTACTTACGGAACAAAGAAATGAAATTGAGAAATGCGATCGGCGCTGATAAAAAGAACTTGGTTATCCAGTTGTTGCTGGAATTGACGTTACTTGTCGGGATCAGTTTTCTATTGGCTTCCTGCCTGTTGGAATTAACCGTTGGCGGTTTCTCACACCTCTTCGAAACGACATTACAACGAAAATTATTATTTAGCCATCTTTGTATCATAACAGGTATTAGCTGGTTGATACTCACGATTGTCAGCCTACCGTTATTCTTGCATTTTGTACGCGCTTCTTCTCTATTAATATCCGGAGGAATCTCTCCTACCCGGAAAAGCGGCTACCGCAAAATCAGCATGATACTCCAACTATGTATTTGCATATTCTTCCTGATGAGCACATTTATCATGTTCAGGCAAATATCTTTCATGAAACATAAAAACTTGGGATTCCAGAAAGAGGGTCTGATACAGATGGAAATGACATTCAACGACCGGGAAGGAATCAGTCGCGAGATTTCTTCATTGGCAGTCCTAAAAGGATTCACACAAGCCGGAATATTTACCATCACCCATGAACCTTATACACAAAACGAAGTCGAATGGGAAGGTAAGCCTCTGGATTTCAATCCAAACTTCCAAGTCCTGCAAGTAGGCAGCAACTTCTCGGAAGTTTTTAACATACCGATGCTGAAAGGCCGTTTCATCAATGACGGCGATCTGGCAGACAATGGAGATTGGCGAGCCTCTTGGACAAAAGCCGTCATCAATGAAGAAGCTGCTCGCATCATGGGCATCGATAACCCGATCGGCAAGAAAATCAGTATTTGGAATTATACGATCATGCAAGACGGAAGCAGAGGACGTGCCGAAATGGAGATCGTCGGGATCATCCAAAACTTCCAAGCGGCCAGTTTGCGCAACCCGATCCTGCCACAAGTGATCGTAATCGACCAAAGCAAATGGAACAGTTATTTTTATTATGCCCGTACCGAACCCGGAAAAGAAAAAGCCACGATCAAAGCAATCCGGAATATATTCAAAAAACACTCTAAGTCAGGCGATCCCACTACCTGCAATGTACAGACCATAAGCCAGATACTTGATCGGCTCAGCACTTCCGAAGATGCCAGCCTGCAGCTCTTTACTTTGCTAGCCCTGTTCTGTACGCTAATCTCCATCTTCGGGCTTTATTCCATTTCATCCAGCAATATGGAACAACGAAGGAAAGAAATTGCCATACGGAAAGTGATGGGAGCCTCTGCCGGCACGATTGTCAAAATGTTTTTTATGGAATATCTGACAATTGCATTGATAGCCAACCTTCTGGCATTGCCACTCGCGTGGTTGTTCATGCAAAGTTGGTTGCAGCAATATGCCTATCGGAGCCATATCTCTGCCTGGATGTATATCGTAATCGTATTTGCCACCATCACTCTGATCATCGGAACCGTCCTCTATCAAACGATACAGGCTGCCCGGACCAATCCTGCGGAAGTGATCAAATCGGAATAATAACAAACTAAATCATTGAACCATGCTATACCATTACATCAAAATAGCTTTCCGTAATCTCTTGAAATATAAATTGCAGTCATTCATCTGTATCGTCGGGCTCGCAATCGGATTTACAAGTTTCGCGTTATCGTCGCTCTGGATACGATATGAACTGACCTACGATACGTTTAGGAAAGACGCAGACCGGATCTATTACGTCCGGATGGAATCGGAAACCGATGACCAAGGATTATCAAGCGTTACACCTTACCCGCTGGCCCGATATTTGAAAGAGACATTCCCGGAGATAGAGGAAAGTTGCAACACGAGTGCCTGGAAAACCGATTTCCTCTACAACGAGAAGAAATACGAATCTTTCGACATGGTCATGGATTCAGCTGCCGAACATATGTTCGAAATAGAACTGATCTCCGGTAGCCGGGATTTTATGATCCCGAAAAGTAACAAGATCGCGATCACGGACAAGCTTGCCAAAGAGGTCTTCGGCACAAAGGACCCATTAGGTGAAAAACTGAAAATTTGGTCTGACGATATGGAAATATGTGCCATAGTCAAAAGTCAGGACCAGCACTCGAATTTCCCGTTCGGAATACTGAAGCCGTCCCGACAAACGGAGGAATGGAACGTAGCCTATTGTCAGACTTTTATAAAGGTCCGTCCGGAAACGGATATGAGAGCTTTTAAAAAGAAACTTTACGAACATAAAATAAAGAAAGACAGAGACTCGCTGAGTCATTTCGTTCTGACGTCAATCACCGCCATGCGGTATGACCACCCCGAAGAAGAGCCAACTATCAAGTTCGAACATATCTTGCTATTCGCTCTTGCCGGAGGATTGGTAATCCTGTGCGCACTATTCAACTATCTGACCCTGTTCGTGAACCGTATACGAATACGCAGTAAAGAGATCGGGCTTCGGAAAGTGTGCGGCTCGTCTGACGGCAATCTGTTTGTCCTGTTCGCTTCCGAATACCTGCTTACGCTTTCCATCTCTCTTTTAGCCGGAATAGCCTTGATCGAAATCATACTGCCTGTATTCCAAGAATTATCGAATGTAAAAACGGATTCGTTCAGTCTCTATCTGGAAACATTCGTCTATTTCGGATTCATCACCTTACTGGCTTTCCTGTTCTCTTTATTCCCTATCTACTATTTCAGGAAGCGTTCGCTACAAAAGGCCCTTAAAGGTTCGTCTGACGGAAAAGGAAAGAACCTCTTCCCCAAAGCAAGCCTTACCTTGCAATTAATAATCAGCATCGGATTCATATTCTGTTCGTCGGTACTAATCAAGCAAATCCATCACTTGCACACCACCGATATCGGACTAAACCGGAAAGACCGGGGCGATGTCCGTATATATCCCCAAACAGACGGTTTGAAAGAAGAAATTGCCAAACTCTCCTCCATCGCCGAAGTATATCCGGATGAAAACGATCCACTATTTCCAAGCCATTCACGTTCCTACAGGTCCTTTACCGATTGGGAAGGCAAGCCGGCCTCTGTGGAAGGTCTTACGATCCAAATAATCCCATGCAACAATCGCTACTTTGAATTTTATGGTCTGCAATTGCTAAAAGGCAAGTTGCCGGAAGGAGATACCGAACGGCACATACTCCTAAACGAAGCAGCTGTAAAGGAATTGAAGATCGACAACCCGATTGGCAAAACACTTAGCCGCAAAGATCAGAAAGGATTTATCATCGACGGCATTTTCAAAGACTTTTATATCGCACCTCCTACCGTTCCGGTAAAGCCGGTTATGCTCGAGTTCAGTCCGGGAAAAAAGAATATACAGAATGATTATTCAACGACTGCCATATTCCGGCATCAGCCGGGAAGCCGCGAACTGTGCAAACAACAGGTTGAACAGTTGGCAAAGAAAATGCAGCCGAACGCCGTCGACATACATGTTACTTTTATGGAAGAAGAGTATGAAAAGTTTCTGAAATCGGAAAAGGCGCTACTCAAGATGCTTGACTTCGTGACTATAGTCTGTATTTTGATCTCATTGTTCGGCGTATTCTCTCAAGTAACTCTGGACTGCGAACAGAAGAAGAAAGAAATCGCTGTCCGTAAAGTAAACGGGGCAGAAGCCTCCGATATCATGAGAATGTTTTTTGCCGGTAATCTCCGCCTGCTATGCATCGCTTCGGTTATAGCATTTCCGGCCAGTTACCTGATCATGAAATCATGGATTGAAAACTATGTGTTGCAAGCAGCAATCAGTTGGTGGCTTTATCCGGTCATCTGGGGTGTACTGGTCCTGCTGCTGATTCTTTGTACCGGTTGGCGCATACAGAAGGCAGCGAACCAGAACCCGGCAGAAGTGATCAAGTCGGAATAAGAATGTCTTTGAACAATATTTTATAACAAACAATCAGATTATGTTATCACACTATGTCAAAGTTTCTTTTCGGGAACTACTGAAATACCGAACTCAATCAATTGTCAGCATCATTGGTTTGGCCGTAGGATTTACTGCCTTCATTTTAGGAGGTCACTGGCTATGGTGGGAGACACATTTCGATAATTTCCATCCGGAAGCAGACCGCCTTTACTGCCTGACGACAGAAGGACTTGTCAAGCGTGCCAACGGAACACAATCAGATTTAGACCAGTTACATATTAACGACCGGGAAGAATTATTCAAGCTGCTCCCCGAAATCGAAGCCTCTTGTTCATTCAACCACCTCAGCTTTACATTGAAACAGGACAACGAAGCAATCAACCTGCATGGAATGGAAAGCGAACAGTCCTTCTTCGACCTTTTCCGGACAGATTTTATCGAAGGGACTCACCAAGGGGTCATTCCCGACGGCAGTTCTGTCATTTTAACGGAACGGACAGCCCACAAATTGTTCGGGACAACAAACTGTATCGGCAAGGAAGTCGTATTGGATAATAATCTTCGTCCCTCTGTAGTCGGTATTATCCGTAACTATCCGGATAATACTGATCTGCTGTTCGACTTTCTGTTGATCAGAACCCCTCAACCCAATCATGTCAAACGCATGACGACCTACGTGCGGCTCCAAAAGAATGCGAATGTGGCAAATGTACGGAACAAACTGGCGCACTATAAAAGTCATGCCGAAGACACATGGGATCGCGAACAGGTAAAAAACTGGAAAATAAACCTGCTGACAGCCTCCGAAGTGCATCTTCGGTGCCATCCTGAATTGACAGACCGCATCCGTAACATTCATATCCTGGCTTTGGCCGGGACAATGGCTTTCCTTAGCGCTCTGATCAACCTACTTGTCCTTTTTATCGGTCAACAGCAACGGAAACAACAAAAAAACCGGACTTATCTTTGTATAGGAGCCTCAACCACAAGTATGATTACAAAAAGTTTCATCGAACTGGCACTTCCTTTGATCATCGCTTTCCTGATTTCTTTCTGTCTAATCGAGAGCATCTATCCTTACTATGAAAGCTATACGACCTGGCACCGGTATGGTATCTATGAGAACGTCAGTCGCCACCTTTCACGAACTTCACTTTTAGGCAATACGCTGTCGCTCGCCGGAATCTGTATGTTGGTATTCCTTCTTATCTGTTATTATCCGATACGAAATCTTTTGGAGCATAAAATACAGAAGCCTGCTCTTTTCAAACAGGGCCTGATCATCGTTCAGATATTTATCGGTTCACTGTTCTTTATCACCTCCATCGGATTGTTCCGACAGTTGCATTTTATCCTTTCAAAAGATAAAGGGATCGATTATGAACGGGTCATACAGGTAGATTTAGGATATGACACCTCCTTTCAGACGGATTTAAGTGTTTTGAAACCGGAAATGGCCAACCATCCGTATGTAGAAGAAGTCACATACACCTGCGGGAACGCTCCGGTCTTTACGGAACAAGGGGATTGGTACGGTTCCTTTTACTCGTATTTCTGTTTCGATCCGAATGAAGCCGAACCCAATAGTTACAGCCCGGTAATCGTTGCCGACAAGGACTTCTTTTCGTTCTTCAAACTGCAACTGAAAGCAGGTAGCTGGCCGACGGACGCAACCCCATATAGCTATATGGTAAATGCAACCTGCCTGCAAACATTAGGCTACACGGATCTGCTTGAACGGCCTATATACATAAAAGGGCAAGCAAGCCAAGCCCGAGTTTGCGGTGTCATCAAAGACTATCTCTACGCTCCGATGCAATATCCTATATTACCGCTGTTCTTCACCACATACGAAAATCCGATGGTAAAAGACTTCGAGCGTCCTTACCTTATTTATGTCCGCTATGCAAAAGGACATAAAAAAGAAGTGCTGGAACATCTTCACGAGATAACATCACATATTCAGAATGACAATGTCAACCGGAGTAAAATGTTTACGGAGCTGTCCGATCTAATAGATCGGTTCAACCGGCCGGAAAAAGTGATCTTTACCATCTTCAGCATCCTTTCGCTGGTTTGCATCCTTATCTCCACATTCGGCATTTACTCTCTGGTGAGCCTCGCCACCGAACAGCGGCGGAAAGAGATTGCCATCCGCAAAGTAAACGGAGCTACCTTTTATCACATTCTTCAACTGTTCTTCCGGGAGTATTTCATGTTAGCAGCATTAGGCAACGCTTTTGCTCTTCCGGTCGGCTACTTAGTAATGAGCCGTTGGCTCGAAACGTACGCCAACCATACCACATTGCCGGCAGGATTGTTCCTGTTGGTTTTCCTTATCACCTGTGGGATCGTGCTGCTCTCTATATTCCGTCAGGTCAAAAGGGCAGCCGCCACCAATCCGGCAGAGGTAATCAAAACGGAATAATAAAAACAAAAACATAATAACGACAAAAACATCACATCATGTTCAAACACTACTTGAAAATGGCTATCCGCCAAATTCTTAAAAACAAGATCCAGTATTTGCTTTCCATCATCGGAATCGCAGTCGGACTTCTTTGTTTCAGTATGACCTCTTATTATATCAGAAGATTCAACAACCAGTTTATTGCTTGGGCAAACAGCGATCGGATGGCGAATATATATGCCAAATCGGCCCAATACGGTTATGAGGACCCTTATATTCCAGGCGAGGTAGTGCAAGAACTGATGGGGAATCCGATCACCGGAATTGGGCAAATCGCTTATTCATACGGATACGGCCAAGCCAATATTTCCATATCCAAAGAGAACCAGAAAGAAATCCCGTACCAATGCAGCATCCAGAATGTCACAAAAGATTTTCCGACCATATTCGGCATTCAAACGTTGGAAGGCCAGACACCGACACTCAAACCGGGAGAAGTATTCATCAGCGAATCATCCGCGAAAAAAATATTCGGAGCAGAAAACCCTATCGGAAAAACACTCTATTTCAGTCGTGCAGACAGCGACACGTCTGCCATCCACTATTCCACAATCAGCGCCGTTATCAGGGATTTTCCGGATGGGACACGGGAAAAGAGTGACTTTTATTTCCTGGAAACAGCCGGCATCCAACCAAAACGTAAATACCGAGATCTGGTGGTCCTGCTGGATAAAGGTGTTTCAAGCAAAGAAATAAACCAAAGGTTACGCCAACAAATACCGGCTTTTGGAAAAAACAACGATCACTATCTGACAGCACGCACTTTCAAGGAAGAGATGTACAAACCGGATAATCTCAGTGCGACATTCTTCATCCCGTTGATCGGCCTCCTGATATTGATTGCCGCGATGATAAACTTCCTGAAGTTCTGCATTCAGTCGTTCTATAACCGGACACGAGAACTCAGTTTACGGAAATGCTTAGGTTCAGACGCAAAAGGATTGTTCAGATTACTCTTCAGCGAGATTGCGGTTCTTTTCATCCTGTCGGCATTGGCAAGTCTCGTCCTGACCGAATGGATAGTGCCTGTTTATTATCAGTATATGGCCTCGAAAGAAACGATCAACGAGAATCTGTTTATCCATACGCCTACCTTGATCCAGCAGGAAATGGAGTATCTCTGTTTCTTGTTTGTTCTCTGCGCCTTGATTGTGTCATTGGTCATCTTCCGCATCAAACATATCACATTGACAGAAGGAATAAAAGGCGTGAAACGGCAGAAACATAGTATAAGGAACTTCATGTTAGGAGTCCAACTGTTCATCTGTTTCCTCTTTATTGCCGGAGCTATCGGACTAAGAAATATTTACCACCTCGCAGAAGAAAAAAGGAACAACACGCTGACGGAAGAAGAATGTACCCGTATCTGGAAGATAGAACTTTGGGAACCGCAAGTACAAGGACACGAAGAAGAGATCGTCTCCCGTATCCGTACGCTTGCCGGGGTTGAAGACGTGCTTTTAGAGACTCCCGGCAAATATCTGGATTATAAGAACAAACAGGGAAAGACACTGCACGGGATACATTTCCTCACCAGTAAAAACTACCCGTCTTTCATGAAACTGCCGATAGAGGGAAGAATGCCACAGGCGGCTAACGAAATAGTGGTTTCACGGTCGCTTATCTGGGAATTGGAGAAAGACGGGGAAAAGAATCCGACATCCGTACAATTGGGAGACCAGACTTTCCAGATTACCGGCATATATGAGCAACTACCGTTCGAACCAGTATATACCCAAGATCAAATGGCTAAAGCCAATCAATCTCAATATCACCGTTTCTCCTTCATCTCCGTTCCTAAAGAACCGAACTATAGGGTCGCTTACATCAAATGCATAGCCGGACAGGAACAGAACGTACGGAAAGAAATACTCAAAATCGTACATAACTGGTTGCCGGCATCCATTCCTTTCCTGCTGACCACCAAACAAGAGGAGCGATTCCGGCTCAATGGAGGGGAGATGCTGATAAGCGACCTGTTCAGCCTATTGTCCGTTATCAGCATAGTCATTACAGTCCTGGGTATCTATTCCGCCATTACACTCGACACGGTCAGCCGGCAAAAAGAAGTCGCCATACGGAAGATCAACGGAGCCGGCCCTAAGGTCATTGCACTATTGTTCGGTAAACTATATATCCGTTTACTTGCCATTTCAGCCATCCCTGCGCTAGCAATCGTCTATATGCTCCTGCGAATATTGACGCAAGAAAAGATAACGATTGATCCCGGCTGGTTAAACAATCCATTGATGTGGCTGGCAATCCTCCTTCTGACCACCACTATCGTATTCGTAACCGTCGCCTATCGTATCTGGCTGATTTCACGGTTGAACCCGGCAGAGGTAATCAAAACGGAATAAAGGAGGGTATGTTTCCACATTAAGCGCGGGAACACAGCACTAAAAACAATTAATATTTTGGATGATAAGACAAATTACATGAATTAGGGCTTATCATATTCCAACATGTTTTACTTTTGTCCTCAAAACATTAATATTTATTTTATGAATACAAAAACATTAATCGCATTGCTCATGGCAGGAGCAGGCCTTGCCTCCTGTTCACAGCCGATTCCCTCCTACACGGTAATGGGAAATATCCCCGATTCTACCTTTAATGGGAAAACAGTCTATATCTTCGACCGGGATAAGGGGCAAAACATTGACAGCGCAGTGATTGAAAACGGAGCGTTTACGTTCACCGGTCAGATTGACACCGCTGTTTTATGCCTAACCCAAGTCGGAAGGAAATACTATACCACCTTCATGCTCGAAAACGGTACCATCCAACTGAACATGGAAACTCCGAACAGCGCGTCCGGCACTCCCTTGAATGAGACCTTCAGCAGCTATATCCAAGAAGAAAAAAGAATCAGTGAACTCTTCCAGAACAAAATGAAAGAGATCCGGGAGCAGGAACAAGATAAAAGCAAAGTCCAAGAATTGACAAAGACCTATTACGACAATGAGTATAAGCCGGCCTATATGGCTATGCTGAAGGACTTCATCGATAAAAACCAAGATAATTACATCGGTGCTTTTGCCCTTCAAAACCTATCGAACTTTATGAACCCGGAAGAAATGGAATCTATCATTGCCCAATCCAGCGCCTTTATCCAAAGTAGGAACATCATCCGGAAACTGAGCCAACGGATTACCAACCTGAAAAAGACGGCCGTCGGACAACCTTTCACCGACTTTACAGTGGAAACCGAAGATGGCAAAAAGGTTTCCCTCTCCGACTATGTAGGAAAAGGGAATTATGTATTGGTTGACTTCTGGGCAAGCTGGTGCGGCCCCTGTCGTGCAGAGACCCCGATACTGGCAGAAGTGTATAACCAATACAAAGATAAAGGATTCCAAGTACTTGGTGTAGCCACATGGGACCAGCCGAAAGATACAAAGAAAGCCATCGAAGATTTGAAGATTACTTGGCCACAGATTCTCAATGCCCAGAACACGCCTTCTGAACTGTACGGCTTCAACGGAATTCCGCATATCATCTTGTTTGGCCCTGACGGGACAATCGTAGCCCGCGACCTGAGAGGCGATGCATTGAAAGCAAAAGTAAAAGAGATGATGCAATAATATAACATGCACAAACAACTGCTTATAGTGATGTTGATTTGTCTGAAAGGTGCCGATTATATATCTGCACAGCAGTGGACAAAAAAGGATTCAGTCTGGCTCCAGAACGTCTTGTCCGGTAAAGAAAAGCTGGAACTGAATCCAGAGACGATGAAAGCGATTCAATCAGGTTCTTTTATAAACTTGGATGAACCGGCTTCCGACATGAAAATGTCACCGGTAACCCCGTTACCCATCCTCAAAGATTTCACCGAATACATACAAACAGATTCAACCCATCGTAAAATAGCATTAAAGGACCTGCCTCCTGGTGTTTTCTGGTTATATGCTCCTCCTCCCGGTAAATTTTTACCGGTCTATAAAAATATGCTCGAAGCATGGAAAAACGATCCTATGAATCGTTCTCATAACACAGGCTTCGTCACTTTCGACTTCGCAGAAATGACCAGCAGGAAGAGTTATATACACAAACGTAATGCCAAAAGAGATGGGACATGGAGAAATTACAACAATCTGCCTACTCCCGACATCATCAAGAAAAAGAAGAAACTCGCAACTGGTCATCCGGAATTTGCCAGGCAGGATACGCTTTTGTCACGCAAGGATTCGTTGCAGTTAAAAGACACGACACACGTAACCTCCTTTGCTCCGATGAACTAAACAGCCCATAGAATAAATTTTCAAAAAAAGTCGTATCATTTTGCAACAATCCAGTGTCATATAACGTCTTATAGTTATACAAGAAATATTAATCGGAAACAGGTTATGACAAAAATACAACTATTAGCTACACTGTTGGCACTTTTCATCTTTGCCATGCTGGGAGCATGCAGTAATGAAGATTATCCGGAACCGGATGTTTTCAAGGTAACACCAGACCTCCGCACCCGTATCAATACTGGGATAAAAATGGCTTCCCGCACAGAAAAGAGGCTTTTCAACGAGACATTCAACTCTTTTCTTCACAAATGCGATGAAATGGGATCAGAAAATACTCCCTATCAATATATGGAAACGGAAGAGTATGCAGATCTGAAAAAGCTAATACTGTCATCCTCTCCCGCTACCTGCTATTTGTTAATGGACCGCTACCTAAAACGAAATCCCCCTTTCTTCTCTTTCATTCTGAACGATCTGATCGAAACAGCCTACCCCAATACAGCGGATAAGATTGCTAACCGGATGAAGTCGTTGACTACCGTACAGGAAACAATGGAGCTATTCCCTCAGGTTTGCTTGGAAATCTGGCTGGATGAAATTGAGAGCCGTTAGGTTACTCCCACTCCGGCGGTTCCTGCCCCAGCAAATTCTTGACGAAGAAATCGTGCATTTTGTGCATTTCAAACGGACCGCCGAGGCTGTGCGTCTTGCCTGGTAGATAAAGCTGTTCGAAATTCTTGTTTGCTTTCATCAAGGCACTAACAACCTGCAAGGTGGAAGCCGGATCGACGTTGTCATCCAGTTCACCGTTGATCAGGAGCAACTTGCCTTTCAGACGGTAAGCATTGTCGACATTGGAGGAGGTGCTATAAGAGGCGTCGATCGGATAGCCCATCCACTGTTCGTTCCACCAGATTTTATCCATCCGGTTGTCATGGCAA
The DNA here is from genome assembly GCF_019041495.1 of Parabacteroides sp. MSK.9.14. Lineage (NCBI taxonomy): Bacteria > Pseudomonadati > Bacteroidota > Bacteroidia > Bacteroidales > Tannerellaceae > Parabacteroides > Parabacteroides sp. MSK.9.14. The sequence goes on along the minus strand of NZ_JAHPXO010000012.1, from coordinate 11,812 downwards.
CCGCAAAGGGCGACTGCAACCTTATAAAAATCGTTATGGAACAGCAAAGCAGCCATCGCATTCTGACCTCCGGCCGACCAGCCATAGATGCCGACACGATTCAAATCCATATACTTGTATTTCGCACCTGCCGCTTTCATCCAAGCGATACGATCCGGGAAACCGGCATCTTTTAGGTTCTTCCAACATACATCATGGAAAGCTTTCGAGCGGTTGGACGTCCCCATACCGTCGATCGAAACGACGATAAAGCCGAGTTCTACCAATTTGGAGACCAGATGATGGGCCGGTTTGAAGTCCTTATCCACATGCGAATCATGCGGACCGGCATAAATAAACTCTACGACCGGATAAGATTTGGAAGCATCAAAGTGCATTGGGCGATAAATGTTCCCCCAAATATCCGTCTGCCCGTCCCGGCCTTTCGCGCAGAACACTTCCGGCATTTGCCAGCCTTCCGCCTGCAACGCACTCACATCGCACCTCTGTAATCCGGCCACCACAGACACATCCGAAGTCCGCTTCAACTGACTGACAGGCGGCAGGTCGGGACGAGAATAGACATCGGTAAAATAAGAACGGTCGGCAGAGAAAGTCACACGGTGGTTCCCGTTCTCAGGAGTCATATCGGTAAAGCCTGTTCCATCCAAGTTAATCCGGCAGTAATGCAGGTTATAAGGATCTTCGCCTTTATTAAAGCCCGAAGCGGTGAAATAGACAACCCGGTTCGTCTCATCCACATAATCGACCTGACGGAGCACCCATTCACCCTTTGTCACCTGTCGTTTCACCTGCCCGCTCGTACCATCTATCAGGTAAAGATGACGCCATCCGTCCCGTTCGGAAATCCAAAGCAATTCTTTTCCGTCATCCAGATCATACCGATAGTTGTTATAATAATAGATGAAAGTCTTCGTCTGCTCATCCACCAAATGACGGATAGAACCGTCGGCAGCACTCACTTCGCCAATGACATAACGCTGATGCCCGCGCTGGTTGAACTCGAACGTGAACGCGCGGCTGTCTTCGCGCCAACCGGTCAGGTTCAGATAGAACTGATTTTCATAAGGAGTGACATTCAACGCCATTTGCTTGCGCGCCTCCACATCGAAGAGCACCGGCAGGTAAACAGGCAATACATCCCCCGGCTTCGCATAGTCGCGCCATTGCAGGATCGGCTGCTTCTGGCTAGACGGGCTGGATTCGATCAGCGGAATGCGGCGTTCCTGCACGTCGCGCACTTTCACGGTTGCCAGCTTCCGGGAGTCGGGCGACCAGATGATCGACCAACCGTCATAACGCAGATTCGCCGTGCCATCCATCGTCAAGGCAATCTCTTCCTTTGGTTTATCTTTCTCCTTCTCATCCCAGAGGGGCGAGAGATAGAGATTATTATCTTTCACATACGCTTCCCACTTCTTATCGGGCGAGACAACAGGAACCGGAGCCTCTTCGCGACGACGCCAGCGATCCGGCCTCTTCTCTTCCTCTTTCAGCAGGGATTCGGCCAGTTTCTTTTGCTTTTTGGAGAAGAATGCCGCCAATCCTTTCTTATCCGCAGCACGCTGTTTCTTTCCACTCTCCGCATTGACGAGATAGTAGAAATCTCCTTCCTTCTCATGATTCTTATACCAAAAATAGTGTGAACTGTCTATCCATTCGGGATGGATAGCAGGAGAATAAACCCGGTCGGAGCATTTCAGGATCGTGTCAGCACGCTCGTAATCGGCACGCGTCACCTGCGAAGCGGCACTTTCCGCACCGAATGCCATCGCCAACAAGCAAAAGATAAACAAAGTCGTTTGTTTCATAATAATCAGTGATTTATTTTTCAATTTTCAACTTTCAATTTTCCAACCACCAGTCGATCATCTTCCGTGCCAAGCTCAGCTTGTGCGGTATTTCCGGCAGGTTATCTTTCGAGAAGAAGGAACCGGAACTCAACTCTTCGTCCTGCAATTTGATCTCCCCGCTGACATAATCGGCTATAAAACCGATCATCAGGTTGCTCGGATACGGCCACGGCTGGTTGCCAAAATAAGTGATATTCCTGATCGTCAATCCTGTTTCCTCCCACACTTCACGTTCCACGCATTGTTCCAACGTCTCCCCCGTTTCCAGGAAGCCGGCCACAAGCCCATGAAACGTTCCCCGGAAGTTACGCGCATGCACCAACAGGATTTCCTCACCTTTCCGGATCAAGACCAGTACGGCAGGCGATACCGACGGGAACATCTCATTGCCGCAATGAGGGCATTTCTTCATGATCGGCCCTTTCAGTTCCGTCGGCGTCCCGCAGACAGGACAAAACCGGCTGTGTTGATCCCAATAGACAATCTCATACGCTTTCCCCGCCTGATCATAGGAGTAACGGTCGATATGATCATAGGAAGCGCGGAGTCCCATAGGCATGAAAACATCCGTCTCTTCCAGGGGCGCATCGGTAAAAGCCGCCATCGCCATTGTCCCGTCCTGCATCTCGACCGGAAGCGAGCGGGCAACCGTCACAGGCGCTTCGTCCGTACAAGGGATTACATAGCCGTCAGCTTTCTTTTGCAGTAGAAGTTGGTCATTGTAGAAGACGTACCAATACAAAGACGCGTTATTTGTCTTTTCCATATATCTGATTCTTTAGAACACCACAAACATACGGAAAAAATGGAATTATCCTCGCACTTGCAATATATATAGTGACGCATAAAACATGAAGAGGTATGGTTATAATAACCAATTAAGAACTTATACTATATGAATTAAGAAGAAGTACCGTATTATTTAGCCCTTTTCCTTCTACTTATAAGTTGTCCGCTTGGCGGCGAACGATCGTTCTCTTGCAAGCGGACAACCGTTCGCCGCCAAGCGAACGATTTATGGGTTAAGATAAGCGTGCTAATATATACAGAAGAACGGGGTAAAAGATACAGATGCTTATGATAAACCGTGCGCATCCGAACTCCTTTTGTGCGTATATGCACGATCATCAAACCCGGCACAACAGATAACATCTTATCTACAAGTTTTTTACGATTATGGCACGACTTTTGTCACATTTCTCGTAAACAAATCAGTTAAAGACCATGATTAAAACAGTTGCATTAGAAAAGATCTTCCGCACGGAAGAGGTAGAGACGTTGGCTCTTAATAAAGTAAGCATAGAGGTGAAGGAAGGGGAATTCGTAGCCATTATGGGCCCTTCCGGTTGTGGAAAATCAACGTTGTTGAATATCTTAGGATTGCTCGACAACCCGACCAGCGGAGAATATTACCTGAACGGGATCGAAGTATCCCGATATACGGAAGCCCAGCGGACGAAACTGCGCAAAGGGATTATCGGGTTCGTCTTCCAAAGTTTCAATCTGATCGACGAGTTGAATGTATACGAGAATATAGAACTTCCTTTGCTCTACATGGGTGTATCGGCTGCCGAGCGAAAGAAAAAGGTACAGGAAGCAATGGAACGGATGGCGATCGTGCACCGCGAAAAGCATTTCCCGCAGCAGTTGTCCGGCGGCCAGCAACAGCGTGTCGCCATTGCCCGCGCCGTAGTGGCCAACCCGAAGCTGATCCTCGCCGACGAACCGACCGGTAACCTGGACAGTAAAAACGGACAGGAAGTGATGAACCTGCTCAGCGAACTGAACAAGGAAGGGACGACGATCGTCATGGTGACGCACAGCCAGCACGATGCCGGGTTTGCCTCCCGCACCATCAACCTGTTCGACGGACAGGTGGTAACGGAGACGTTGATCTAAGTCTTAAATGTTATAAAAGGGAAAGAATGGGCCGTAACGTATCAAGATATGTTACGGCTTACGAAATTATCGTACCCCGCATGATTCCAAATCAAATAAACTTGTATATTGCCGGCACTAATCATAAATCGAATTGCTTATGAAGACACTTGCATGGTTGTTTGGAATCTTTGTCTGCGCTTCTTCCGCTTACGGGCAAAAGACCGTTACGATCGAAGGAGACATACGGAATATGCCGGATACCGTCAGATTTTTTTGCGCGGAGATGAAAGGAAACGGGATGGATGTACGACCGGAAGATCAGGAAAAAATGGTGAACGGTAAATTCAAATTCACCAGGGAAGCCGACAGGACGACCAAGATGTACATATCCCTCAACAACACCGGCTACACCGTATGGGTGAAGCCCGGAGCGAACATCAAAATCACCGGAGAAGCCCCTTATGTGCAGAACTGGCTGGCGGAAAGCGACATTCCAATCCCCGAACAAGTCGAACTGAACCGCTTCCGGGAGGCTACACGGGAGGAAAACATACGCATCCACGACTTAACGGCAGAGTGTATGAAACTGCTCCCCAAGATCAGAGCGAAAGATTCGGTCGCCAAACAGGAATTTGCTTCGATCAGGCAGACGGTGAACAGCATACATGACGAGATTATCCTGCAAAAAGAGTTGCTGCTCATGCTGGACTATCCGATTACCGATGCCGGTCTGGAAGAACTGAGAGACGCTGCCAAGAGTTGCCAAGCGGGAAAGTTGAAGGATAAAGCGTTAGTCGTATCTGTCTACAGCAAGCTGACGGACGAACAAAGACAATCCCGGTTGGGGGAAGAGATAACTTCCTTGTTGTCTATCTCCTCGACAGTTCAGGAAGGAGACAAGATCGCGGATGTCGAACTGAAAGACATCAAAGGGAACATCCACCATCTTTCCGACTATAAAGGGAAATACATCATCCTTGATTTCTGGAGCCGATACTGTGGCCCTTGCCTCGATGCGTTTCCTTTACTAAAGGAAATTGCGGAAAAATATAAAGAGAAAATTGTCGTTATCAGCCTGTCTGTAGATCCAGAAGCGGTTTGGAAAGAGACAGAAGTCAAAGAATCGGCAGACAACTGGCTGCAACTGTCCGACGGACTGGGCATGAGTGGCATAGCGGCTCATTACGGGGTACATGCGCTTCCTTCGTTTATCTATATTTCACCGGAAAGCACCGTCCTGAAAGCCGGACAAGGGTATAAATTCTTGTCGGAAGATATCCGTACATTTATAAAAGACAAATAACCTAATTCAAATGAATATGAAACACGGACTTTACTTATTTATCCCGGAGTTGATAAGCAACGATCCGTAGCTGCTGTATGACGGCTCTTTCACTTATCTGATCTCCTACCTGAAATATACGAACTTTACCGGAGAAGACAGGCCCGCATACGGGATGTGAAAGACGGAACCGTATTCTTCCTGAAACAATTCAGCACGCAGCGGATTATAAATCAAAGATCCAACTGGTTAATGAGCATGGCAGGAAATACGACTTAAAAAACTCTATTTACCAAAGACCATATATAATTGTAAGTTTTCAGCACATAGACATTAACGCACAGTATGAATAAAAAGCCGGAAACAATATACACCATTTGCAAATACAGATGGTCGGCAATAATTGGGTCCAACCCCAAAAGCCGCTTTATACCGCCTAACAGAATGATGGTAAAGGGATGGACCAAATATATTTCATATCCTTCATTAGAATATATATCAATATAACGACGAACCATTGCAGATCTGTCATATAAGAAAACTAATCCCTTTTTCATATAAATTCCACCTATTCCTAAAACAGCCATTCCGTATGAGGCAAACAATAAGTTTGGCGGAAATTTATTAGCTTGCAGATCAAAAGGAACTCTTTCAACTCCGAAAGCATAAATCAAATATCCTACGGCAGCTATTACACAAACAACAATTTGCCAGCCTAACTTCTTCTTATAATACAATCCCCATATCGTAAAAAACAGATAGACTATTACAGTTTGAAGCAACTCTGGATAATAAGCTTTGAACAATAGCAACAATACCAAAACGACACTGAAAAGGATAAAAGGTATATTACACCGGCGAATCATCCGGCATAAAAAGGGAAGACAAAGAGATATGATCAAGTAAGGCGGAATAAACCAAATATGATCAAATAATCGATATTCTACCGTAGGGGTAAAGAACACATAAGATATAAAGTCATTCAACGGTATTATCTCTCCCGACTTCCAATAATGATACACAACAGCCGGAAAACAAACCAATGCATACTTCCAGTAAGGGATCGCGACTCTTTTTATCCGGCCCTTCAAATAAGTCCGAAACGGTTTTTCCAATGACAGGGAAAATGAGGCTCCTACTATATAAAACACGGTTGCCATTGCAAAGAATATCCCGGTAATCCAGCTTCCTTCAAATATGCCGACCTTGACACCTTCCCACCATATCAAATGACAAAAACAGGTGATATAGATCATTATAGCCCCTCTGTATATATCCAGATTCCGATCTCTCATGTTCTATTTGTTTCCTATAAGCATTGAAAGTTACAAAGATACTTTTTCCTTTTAATAAAAAAGAGTAATATTGCATACTAAAACAAATCAATCAAATTAATGAGCAATTCCATACATTTAATCAGTCTCTTATTACTGGCTTCCGGCCTATCCATACAAGCCCAGGAAAAGAGAGCCATGACATTCGATGAAATGGTCGGATGGGAACGCATATCCGAACAACGTATTTCCGATAACGGGAAATGGGTATTCTGCAAGATGGAACCCTGGCGGGGAGATGCGACCATCCTGCTATATAATGATAAAGGAGAAGAGAAAGGTTCTTTTAAACCTGCTGCAAAAGCACAATTCAGTTCCTCCTCCGAATATCTCTTGGTGACAAAAACGCCTCCCCTAAAAGAAGTGGAGGCTGAGAAGCTAAAGAAAACGGACAAGGATAAAATGCCGATGAACAGCCTCATCATTTCCCGCCTGTCCGGAGGGATAGAAACAATCGATTCGCTCAAATCTTATAAACTATCGGAAACAGCCGACTGGCTGGCTTACCAACGCGGAAGCAAAAAAGACTCCATGCTTTATATCCGGTCGCTCGACGGAATGCAACAAGACTCGTTCCCGGCAGTCAGCGATTTCGGATTTGCCCAAAAAGGGAATGTGTTATACGTCGTATCCGACTCTGTCCTCTATACCTACATTCCTCAGAAAGGAAATAACCGGATCTCCGATAAAAAAGGGGTATTCAAGAAGATTGCATTCAACGAAAACGGTAGCAAGCTCGCTTACCTGTTTTGTCCCCATAAAGATTCGGCTGCAACCCGGAGCAGCCTGTATCTGGCAGAAAATAATACCCCCGGCAAACTGATTGCAGAACGAGGGGATAAAGCATTCCCCGCTTCATGGATTATCAGTGAAAATGCGCCCTTATATTTTTCCGAAAACGCAAGCCGTCTTTTCTTCGGAACTGCTCCGGAGCCCAAACAGAAAGACACGACCCTTTTGGCTGAGAATCGCCCGGATGTACAGGTATGGAGCTGGGATGAAAAGGTACAATACACGCAACAGTCCTTTAACAAAGCGACCGATTTGAAACGATCTTATACAGCCATCTACAACCTCGGTTCCGGACGCCTTCTCCAATTGGCAACAGAAGAACTTCCGACTCTGCAGACAGCCGATGAGGGGAATGCCATATGGGCGCTTCTCTCCACCACAAGACCTTACGGCACACAAAGCATGTGGACCGCACGCCAGTTTCATGATATCTACATAATCAACCTGGAAACCGGGGAACGCCGGCAGATCAAGGAGAAAAGCCCTTCCTACATGCGTTTCTCCCCAAAAGGAAAATACACATACTGGTATCAGGATCAAGATAGTTCCTGGTATACTCGTTCGACGGCCGACGGCAAAGAATACCGCCTGACAACTCCGCAGACATTTGCCGCCTGGGACGAAGATAACGATGTCCCCGACTATCCTTCACCCTACGGAATAGCAGGTTGGACGGATGACGATCAATCTATCCTGATCAAGGACCGTTACGATATCTGGAAGTTTGATCCGATTGCTGCTTCTTCTCCGGTCAACCTGACCGTCAACGGGCGAAAAGAACAAATCACTTACTCGCTGATCCAACTGGATCGGGAGAAAAGAGCCTACAATACAAGCGAAGCACAATATCTCACCGGATTTAACGAAAGAACCAAAGGTTCCGGATATTATACTACCCGCCTCAACAAGCCGGTTGCCCCGAAAGCATTGCTTGCCGGTAATTTCAAACTGGCGGCCCTGGCCAAAGCAAAGGATGCCAATGCCGTAATCTACACGCAGGAAACATACGAGCAATATCCGGATATCCAATTATCCAATCTCAGTTTCAAAAAATCCATCCGTTTGACAGACGGCATCCGCCAGCAGGATTCCATCATTTGGGGGACAGCCGAACTGACTTCCTGGATCTCCCTGGATGGCCGGCCTCTGGAAGGTGTCATCTACAAACCGGCCGATTTCGACCCGAACAAGAAATATCCGGTAATCGTAAATTTCTACGAACGTAATGCCAATACATTATACAACTACCATATGCCCAGTCCCGGACGTTCAACGATCGACTATCCGTTCTACCTCAGCCACGGCTTTATCATTTTCAATCCTGATGTCCGCTTCACAGACGGCTATCCGGGTGAAAGTTGTTACAATTGCGTGATGCCGGGTATCACCTCACTGATCGCCAAAGGCTATGTAAATGAAAAGGCGATCGGTGCACAAGGGCATAGCTGGGGAGGCTATCAGGTTGCCTACTTAGCTACCCGCACCCGGCTCTTTGCCGCAATCGAATCGGGTGCTCCGGTTGTTAATATGCTGAGTGCGTATGGCGGAATCCGTTGGGGCTCCGGCTTAAACCGTTCCATGCAATATGAACACGGGCAGAGTCGCATAGGGGGCAATATCTGGGAAATGCCGTTGCAATACATTGAAAACTCTCCCTTGTTCAATATGGATAAGGTGACCACTCCGATCCTGATCATGCACAACGATGCAGACGGGCATGTACCCTGGTATCAGGGAATCGAATACTTCATTGCCCTTAAACGCTTGCAAAAACCGGCGTGGTTGCTCAACTATACCGGCGAACCGCACTGGCCGATGCGCCTGGCAAACCGGATCGATTTCCAGAAACGCATGTTCCAGTTCTTCAACCACTACCTGCAAAATGCCCCCATGCCCAAATGGATGAATGAAGGTGTTCCGGCGGTAGATCAGGATTTCGAATTGGGATATTAAAACTCCATCCGAAACTCTGTCCGGACATTCGGTATGGATGAGACGGAAAGTTGGCCGCCATGCAATTGCATGATACGTTGGGAAATCGGCAGGCCGATACCGCTTCCGCCGGATTTGGTGGAAAAGAAAGGAGTAAAGATTGCAGATAACCGTTCGGGAGGAATCCCCGGACCGTTGTCTGTTATTGTTATAAGGAGATGCCCGGTTGCCCCAGCACATGTATCGACCCTGACAATTCCATCCTCTTGTCCTTCTACTGCCTGCAATGCGTTCCGGATCAGATTAATCAATGCAAGAGTAAGCAGATTGGCATCGCCATATACTTGAAGTTCCTTGCCTGTCGACCTATCAGCTTTACCGTCGCAGTAAACGACCCGTTCACTTCTCGGTTCGGCTTGTAGCAACCGTTCCAGCTTAGTAAATAACGCCGGTACGGAAACTGTTTTATATTCCGGCTCCGGCAAATGTGTCAAACGATGGTACGAATCGAGAAAAGCAGTCAGATTCTTCACCTGGCTGTTGATAACTTCAAGTCCTTCGCGTTGCCGGGATATGGAAGTACGGTCCAGATGTTTTAACAGGTCTGCCGAAAGAGAAGCGATCGGAGTGACAGAGTTACGAATTTCATGTGTCATCACTCGGAGAATACTCTCATAATAAAGGCTTTTCTCTTCAATCTCAATATGTTTATCACCCAACTGCCGGAGGATATGATTCATATCGGCATATAAAGCATTCGTAAAGGGATCATCCGGATTAGCAGGGAAATGTTGCGTCGTATCCTCGTTTCGCATCGCCTCGAAGAAGACGGACAATTTATAGTTCAAGCGGGTTGCCAACCGGATTATAAACAGAGTTATCAACAGGATAAACAGCAGACACACAAATGATAAGAAAAATGACAACCGTGTTATTAACAACCAGGAGCCAATCAGGGATAAAAGCACGATCAATACTGCACCCCCTACAATCTTAGCATATAACCTACGACTGTACATAAAACAAAGGTACATCAATTACAGTAAACCAGCAAAAAGGCAGAAAGAATACGAATTGCACGTTATTTTACGAATAAACAGTAATATGTTTGTTTTTAACAAATTAAATCGATTTATTTGTATCCGACTATCTAATGCAAATAGAATACAAACAATTAATCCGGAGATTATGAACAAGACAACGAGACTTTTAGGAAGTTTGCTTATTATCACAATAGCAACATCCTGCGGAACGGGAGACAAAAATCAATCCGCACAAACAGACGATCCTTTGGCCAACAGCCCGATAGTCGGTCAATATGTACAGGCAGGAACAGACAATGTAATGTCGTGCGACCAGAAACTACTGGCCGATACTGTACGCATACCTCTCAGTTTCTTCACAGAAAAATTGGAAATAGTAAAACTGGATAGTCGGGACGAGGCATTGGTCGGACAAACCGGAGTGACAATTTCAGATAATTACATCTTGGTACATGGCCGCCAGCCAAACCCATTCAAACTATTCGACCGCAAGGGGAATTTCCTGACCAACATCGGTGCGATCGGACAAGGCCCCGGCGAATACCAAATGGTGTATGATGCCAAATTGGACGAGGCAAACAACCGCATCTATATCCTGCCTTGGAATGCATCGCAACTTTTAGTGTACGACTTGCAAGGAAACGTCTTAGACCCGATTCCTCTTTGCTTGCGTTGTCCGAAAGCAAAATTCAATGTCGATCTTACCGGAGGCAAGGTTTCGATAGTTCTGTTGCCTTTCAAAGGCTCTGCGGCCGTTGCCTGGACACAGGATTTGAAAGGAAACAGGCTCGGCTACATGGAACCGGGACATTTGGAAGCACCTCAGGACTTCAGTAATGAAGTAATATCAGGATTCAATATCCCCGGCACGTTCGATGTCAATATTTTATGTATAATGCCGACCCGCGTCGATTCGCTCTACCGATATGACGGAGACAACAGTCGTTTGATCCCGACATTCACACTCAACTTTGCCAATACAGATAAAATTCCCTGGCACGGATACGGAGAATGGCCACACCATTTCATTGGAGATTTCTCAGAACCGCCGGTTGAAGTCGCTCCCGGATCATGGACCAACGGAAAGACTTTTCATTACATCGTGGACAAAAAAACAGGAAAAGGTTCTTTCTTTAAACTCTATAACGACTATTTCGGCAATTTGGAAATCGACTATCCCAGTTATGCATTCTCAAATGGCTATTATATCCGGAATATCGAACCCGGTAACCTCATGACCGACATCGAGAACGCGTTGAAAAACCAGGATATCACCTCCGAAATGCGTAAAAAGCTGACCGATCTTCAAAACACGATCGACGATAACGACAATAATTATGTCATGATCGCCAAGCTCAAAAAATAGCCTCCCACGAACAAACAACTACTCCTCATCCTGTTGCCGGCACTCCAGCTGACAACAGGATGTAAACAACAACAGGCATCCGGAACGGAAGGCACGATCATCAAGGTCGAAGCTCATCAACCGCTTCCGCCGAAAAACACGAAAGCCCTCTTTATCCGGACCTATAAAGAAGGCTATTACCTTTTCCCAATATACCGGCCGTCGCCTGGACACACAAGACTTCAATGGAGTGAGGATGTTTTTCTGTAGGAGATACAGTCTTTTTTGTTGAAACACGTGACTTATTTTGCTTCAAACAGGCAGAAAAAGTGCCGAAGATTCCCGTTTAC
>NZ_JAHPXO010000128.1:0-753 GCF_019041495.1 Parabacteroides sp. MSK.9.14 | reverse complement strand
ACCCATTTCCCAATACGTGACGCGGCACAATCGAAAAGAGCGCAACCCCTCCAAGGGTTTTCAGAAAACCTCTTCTGTTTGTTCTCATAGTAAAAAATAATTTATATAGATTAGCGTAACTATTTAGTCAATATTAAGAAGTCTAATTGTAAAAAATCAACACATTACATAATTGAAAAACTAAACTTTAGCCTATAAGTTAACTAAAAAAAATCGTACCGAAGTAAAGTTTATAAGCTAGTGATAATGATTGACTGGATAGTTACAGATTATCATCCGATTATTAATTGTTTAAAAATATAAATAACATCTGATAAAGACATTAATTATCTAATAATCCTTGCAAATATTCACGTGTTTTTATCACATAATCATGTCTTGCACCATTCAATTCACATTCAATAGTCAATGCTCCCTGAAATCCTTGCTTCTTCAGTTCTGCGATGACAGCCGGAAAATTCACCTCTCCGGTAGGAATGGGTACTTCAGCTCCCAATTCATACGGATTGTTCGGGTCCGGATATCTACCATCTTTAGCATGGAATTCCTTAATGAGGCTGCCGAACTGCTTCACGGCATCCAGAGAATTCGCTTTTCCGTACATCAATAAATTAGCCAAGTCGCAATTGATAAACACATTACCTGTAGCAATGTCTTTAATGGCACGAATCAAAGTCGTCGGCGTTTCCTGTCCGGTTTCAAAATAGATCATCACACCGCGCTGCTTGGCATAATTCGCCAAATCCTGCATGA
>NZ_JAHPXO010000127.1:0-770 GCF_019041495.1 Parabacteroides sp. MSK.9.14 | reverse complement strand
TAAAAAGCGGAGCATCTGTTGGCTCTGATATAGAAGTACTTGCAATGGGCCTTGACGGTATCTACAATCTCTTCGGAGCACGACCCACAATCCATACGGGCTCTATTTATATGAATGCCGTTCCATTCCAGCCTGGTGAAGATTCTTTCCAATGTACACTGCTGACAGAACCGGACATTCGTGTTGCCATCCCGATTTTCAATGCCGACAATATGGTCACCTATAACGGCCACTCCCGGGCTGTATCCTGTGAACTTCTTGTATGTACGTTTGGCATCATACTTCTCCGTTTCAATGAACTGGTGGTCAAAATCCAGATCGTAACCCTGCTCCTGACATAATTCTCCGGTAGCAATGAGAGACTTGACCAACAATTCGGTCATTGTGTCAGCTGTATTGAAGTCATATGATTTACCTGAGTCTGGAGATGAATACGTTATGTTGTCTGTAGTCAGTTCTTTTATGGCGCGAAGAATCGTGTCTGCGCTGCAGGTTTTAAGTTTGGGATGCAGGGAAAGATGGGGCATGAGATGAGTGGATATGTCTTCAATGCACGAGCCGCCACAGAAGAATACGCACATGAGAGAACGGATGATTTCACTGTATTGGTAACCATAGGTTCTGCTACGCAGTCCTAATGTGGAGTCGATTACGTCCGATAAAAGAGCATCAAATTGCTCCATGATTGAAAATATTCCGCCAAAAGGTGTGATTGAATCGAATTTTATTTGTACTTTAGCCATGTCTGCTGAAGATTGGTTTGATTTTTA
>NZ_JAHPXO010000126.1:0-786 GCF_019041495.1 Parabacteroides sp. MSK.9.14 | reverse complement strand
GAGGAGTTCAAGGCTTTACGTGAGTATAACGAGTTCCTGCAAAAACAGCTATCAGAAAAAGAAGAACGTTTTGTAGAACAAACCGGAAGGCTTCGACAGGTACAGGATGAGCTTTTTACTTTGAAAGAGAGCTATTCGGATGTCAAGCTTGAACTTGCACTGAAGAGATGTGAGAGAAAGAAGTGCGGTGATCGTGAACCGCAGAATGGGTATTAATATAGGAGAATAAAAATGAAAAAGATAGATTCAATCATTATCCATTGTTCGGCCACACGTGCCGGGCAGGATATCAAAGCTAAGGATATTGATCGTATGCACCGTGCACGCGGTTTCAGCCAAATTGGTTATAACTATGTAATCGACTTGGACGGAACCATAGAAGCCGGTCGGCCACTCGCGATAGCTGGGGCTCATTGTATCGGTTACAATGATCATAGCGTCGGGATTTGCTATATTGGTGGACTGGACACTTCCGGAAAACCGGCTGATACCCGGACTCCGGCGCAAAAGACGGCAATGGACGGCCTAATTAACAAGTTGACGAGAGAATATGAGATTGCAGAACTTCTCGGCCATCGGGATACGTCCCGAGACCTGAATGATAATGGCATTGTGGAACCGTTCGAATGGATCAAGTTATGTCCTTGTTTCGATGTCAGGGAAGAATACAAATCATTTTTGAAACCGATAATTGTGCAGTCATGAAAGCTTGGCATATCATAGTTGTTTTAGCTCTCTGCCTTCTTTGCTTCCTGGCTGGTCGGCACACGAATAGGGCAGGAGGTG
>NZ_JAHPXO010000125.1:0-787 GCF_019041495.1 Parabacteroides sp. MSK.9.14 | reverse complement strand
CAAAAAAACGATATGGCATATAAATACGATCATTCAACAAGGCATACTTACCACGAAATTCACCTTTTTGATCAAAACACAAAGCAGCGCTATGTCCCATGTCAAAAACATACAAAAAACTATCTTCTAACGCAATAGACTCTATACTCACAAAATCTCTAGGACCTGGCCCCTGCCTTCCTATAAATCTATTAAGGATAAAATATTGATTCGTTTCTATTACTTGAGACAAATATTGATCCGAAATATAAAGCCGATTCTCATAAAATTGTAAATCTCGCACTTTGGATAAAAATATTGAATCACCCCAACCTTCTACAAACGAAAGTTGTTTATACTTTACAGTTTCCAACTGCAATTGTCTTTCTTTTTGACAAGAAATTAATGACAAAAAAAATATGACAGTTAATATGATATTACTTAATTTTAGATTCATAATTTTTTATTTTATAAACCGTGGACAAATTGCAAGCAAATTCATCCACGATCTAAGTTAAAACAAAATGCCCTACAGTCTAATCGCAACGAATAGACTCTTTATCATCACATTGTACATAGCCGGAAAAAGTATTCCTTTCACAATTTTCCTTCCCTGAACAAGATACGGAACCATTCACATTCCCATCCCGATCTTTACAAATCAAAGTTACTTTACAAGAATACCCATCTCCTCCTGTTCCACTTCCATCATCACCTGTTTTTGTCTGTTGAGCCCAAATGGCAATCACGCCATTATTCTCAGCTAATCCATAATCATTCAGCGCATACTGGAGATTCATTCCCATAC
>NZ_JAHPXO010000124.1:0-854 GCF_019041495.1 Parabacteroides sp. MSK.9.14 | reverse complement strand
TCGGATATATCTTCTTCTTTCTCCGGCTCTTCCACCTTATCTTTCATCAGGCTATCAGCCCAACCGAACTGCCTGTCAATCTCTTTTTGCAGTTCTTCCGCCATATTATAGATATAATCCTGTTCCCAGCCGGAAAGGACATTGTCGGCATAGAACTCTTTCAGCTTGTCACGGATCTTCTCCATCGCACCGGAAGATTCCGTTGCTGCCTTGATGGATTCAGTGACCATCTGCCGCATCATCTTCTTAACAGCCTCTTTCGCCGATTCTGCTCGGTCCTCACCGGCAGCCCACGCCTCGGCTTGTGCGCTTGCGAAATTGTCAATGGCGGATTTCAAGTCTTCCCCGAAGATGGCATCTTTAGCCTTCTCCTTGTTTTCTGCTATGGCTTCATTAATCTCGTCAATCTGGTTTTGCCATTCCTTTATCCTATCCTTATCGGTTTTCTTTTTATCCTGTTCTTCACGGATTTGTTGCTGGATTAAAACTTTCTGTTGTTCCAAAAGTGTGTTCTGCTGATCGATCAATTGGGAAGCATCATTCGAATAAGCCTTCTGAATGGATTTATCCAGTTTTTCGTATGATTTATCCAATGCGGCGATCTGATCCTGTAACCGCTGGATACGTTTCTCGTTCTTCTTGTCATGGATCCTGGCGATGGCACCGGCCAAAGATGTAACCACACCGATAGCGGCACCGGCAGACGCACCGATCGGACCGAACATAGCACCGGCTTTCGCACCGTTCATGGCAGAACTTACAGTATCCATTGCCACACTGAAGCCTTCAGCTATCCCACTGAATACACCACCGAACGAATCTCCGAGCTTCGAAAACGTGTCAGAGAGGAACTG
>NZ_JAHPXO010000123.1:0-877 GCF_019041495.1 Parabacteroides sp. MSK.9.14 | reverse complement strand
AGGATGGAGTCTGGAGGACTATTCTCGGATAACCGCTATTCCGGTGAATCGTCTTCTAAATTTTTCCTTTATTCATCAGGAAGTAATGCGTTTTGGGGATTTTCATCTTCCGGTAAATGGGCCGGCCTAGGTCTAAATACCTTGCCGTCTACGCTTGGGGGAACAAGTGCTTTGATGCGCCTTGAGTATACAACTAATCACAACGATATAAATTATGGGGCTGTGATAGATGTTCATGGTGGACGGCGCAACTATGCGTTATACTGCATTGGAGGTTTAAAGGTCAACGGATCGATCTCGACTGCCCGTTATGCACCCTCGTCGGACAAGAGTGATACAATCGTCCTGAACATCGGTTATCGGGACACGTTCGTCTTCAGTACCAGTACGTATCTTAGCGTCTATCTCCCTTCCCGGTCGACGATCACAAAGAAAATGGGAGAAGTCCACCCGGAATACGGAGATTCGTGGAGCGAAGTCGGTTTCAATTCCGTGATTTTTGTGCATGTGATCGTGGCGAAGTTCTCTTCCGAAGGTATCAGAATAGAACCAGAAAACTCTGATACACCATTGTTGGACAATAACGGCAACAGCATGACACTTGACATGAATAAGGGTGACTGTGCAACGTTCGCTTATTTTAACCAGGGATGGTATCTATTCAATAGACATTATTAATTACAATGCAAACAATCATAAAAACATACAATATGGAACTAACATTAAAAGATCGAGTATTAATACTCAACACCGTGTTGCCACAGTTTGACACGAGAAAAAACATGGAACTGAAAGTATCGATAGACAGTAAGATAGCGATCTCGGAGGTTGATCAGAAGCGTATCGTTATCAAGGATATGGGGAGTGGTCAAATCAA
>NZ_JAHPXO010000122.1:0-891 GCF_019041495.1 Parabacteroides sp. MSK.9.14 | reverse complement strand
GCTTTCGTGCTTCAGTGTCAGTTATGGTTTAGTAAGCTGCCTTCGCAATCGGAGTTCTGCGTGATATCTATGCATTTCACCGCTACACCACGCATTCCGCCTACCTCAAACACACTCAAGTAACCCAGTTTCAACGGCAATTTTATGGTTGAGCCACAAACTTTCACCGCTGACTTAAATCACCACCTACGCACCCTTTAAACCCAATAAATCCGGATAACGCTCGCATCCTCCGTATTACCGCGGCTGCTGGCACGGAGTTAGCCGATGCTTATTCATAGGGTACATACAAAAAAGGACACGTCCTCCACTTTATTCCCCTATAAAAGAAGTTTACAAACCATAGATCCTTCTTCCTTCACGCGACTTGGCTGGTTCAGCCTCTCGGCCATTGACCAATATTCCTCACTGCTGCCTCCCGTAGGAGTTTGGTCCGTGTCTCAGTACCAATGTGGGGGACCTTCCTCTCAGAACCCCTATCCATCGTCGGTTTGGTGGGCCGTTACCCCGCCAACTGCCTAATGGAACGCATGCCTATCTATCAGCGATGAATCTTTAACAAATATTCCCATGCGGGACCCCTGTTTTATGGGGTATTAATCCGACTTTCGCCGGGCTATCCCCCTCTGATAGGTAAGTTGCATACGCGTTACTCACCCGTGCGCCGGTCGCCATCAATCTGTATTGCTACAAATCATGCTGCCCCTCGACTTGCATGTGTTAAGCCTGTCGCTAGCGTTCATCCTGAGCCAGGATCAAACTCTTCGTTGTTGATTTTGTTTATACCTTTTGCTCAGAATCTCTATCTGTTTATTGTAGTCTTGACGGTATGTCAGTATTCCTACTACGTCTCTTGTACTACTTGTTGATATGTAATGCTTTCAAAGAACT
>NZ_JAHPXO010000121.1:0-949 GCF_019041495.1 Parabacteroides sp. MSK.9.14 | reverse complement strand
ATGGATGTCTTTGTCGTAGATTTCCTGCCGTTTGGCATCACGGGCACGCCAGAGCTTTTCTTCCGGTGCCGGTTCGGGTTCCGGAGTGAGTTCCTTCCGCCAACCTAATTCCAGAACCGTTTATAAAATACGCAGATTTATTTCCTGTAAAAATGCTATCGTCTTTCCATTGTACATTGTTTTTTAGCTCGCCTAATACCCCATTGACACATTCATACGAATCACCGTTCAATGGAAAGTAATACTTAGCATTCCACTGATTGGAAAAATCGGATTCGGTATCTTTTCCCGTCATCACCCGTCTCTTCATCTTTCACCTCCTTTCCTTTTTACACCCTTACAACCATAATCCCGTGTTCTTTCTTAATCGAAACGCCAGCTGTCTTGCCGGCTTCAATCTCAATGCTTGCCTCGTCCGACTGCCAGCCTGAACCGTTCGGGATGGGCTGGGTAATGGTAGAGCCTGTGTTGTTCTTAATCGACAAATAGAACTCCTGCATCTCCGGGACACTGTTTATGTCGGCAAAGTTGATGGCTGCCGGGTTGTTTGCTGCGTAGGCAAATCGTAAGTTATACGGCGAAGAGGGAAGCTGCCCGATGTTGGATACGTCGATGTATTCCTTCAGGCGGAGTGAATCGGTTACCTTCTGCTTCTCCTCGTTGCTGTAATTATTATCCGTATGGACATACGCGGCATCCTTGACCGTGTGGTCGTCATTCTGAAGCTGGGAGAGCTTGGTCGGGATGCTGTTCTGAACATTCGCGATGCTCTGATTCAGCCCGGCGATAATCCCTTGCAACGTCTGTGTGTCCTCCACGCTGGCAAGGAAGGCAATGATCTCGTTGAACGATTCGATGGCACTCGATGCGTCACCCGAAACGAGCGTGTTGACTTGCTGCTGCAAGGCTGTCAGCGCGTTCCTGATTTCCGTGTCGTCGTAGCTTTCCC
>NZ_JAHPXO010000120.1:0-988 GCF_019041495.1 Parabacteroides sp. MSK.9.14 | reverse complement strand
AAGGTTCCGATGTATGTATTTTTTTATTTGTCAGCCTTGTTGTTGTATCTTCGTTATGTCCGGTCACAAAAACTCGGTTGTTATATAGCGGCTTTATGTTGTTTTGTCTGTTCGTGTTTGAGTAAAGAACAAGCCTTTGTTTTGCCCCTGTCCTTGATTTTGATAGATTGGTTCATCAGTCGTAATCTGAAATCATCGGATTGGTGGATAGAGAAAATGCCATTCTTTATTTTATCGGTAGGCTTTGCCTTGTTGACGTTGGACTTACAGGGACCTCGTAGTGAGGCGGTGTCTTATACGGCAGTACAACGTCTGTTGTTCGGCAGCTATTCTTTGTTCGAATATTTTACGAAGTCCTTGCTTCCGATCAATCTGAATTATTTATATCCTTTCCCAATTTTGCCAGGAAATAGCGATATTCCGGTTCGTTTTTATGTTTATCCGGTGCTTGTGGCAGGCTTGTTCGGAGTTTTGTATAGTTTCCGTAAGAAGCGTCTTTTGATGTTCGGCAGCTTGTTCTTTGTCATTCATTTGTTGCTATCACTACATGTCGTAGCGATGCCTCGTTTGGGAATAGTTGCTGATCGTTACCTGTATTTGTCCTTGTCAGGTATTTTGTTGTTAGTGTCATATAAAATCATAGATTGGGTGGAAAAAGAGCAGCGTGTGTTTCCAAAGTTTCTGTTGTTTTTATCAATGCTTTTCTATATCCTTTATTTTATGGGCTATACCCATCACTATAGTCAACAGTGGGAGGATACAGACACCGTGAAGCGTTATTTGCGTAGTTTTTATAAGGGTGATTCCAGAGAAAAAGATATAAATGGTCGTGAAAATCACGATTGAAGTATTAGCAAATTAAAAACTTAAAGACAATGGTACAATTAAAGAAAAAAGCCGTGTTGTTAATAGGAGCATTGATGTTACTCCTCGGTATGGGAATGAATCTCCAGTATGCGCTGAATGATTATGGATTAGCTGAGAATAA